>NZ_QTMW01000010.1:204298-210064 GCF_003604005.1 Bacteroides sp. OF03-11BH
TTTTTCTTCTCACACAAGTTTTTCCGTAAAAGCGATTTTATCCGTCAGCACACCATCGCCCAAAAAGATTTTGAACGAACGTGTGCCGACTGCCGCATAAGCGGAGAAAAGGGCTTTGCCTCACGCCTAAACAATAGTTTAGACTGATGAGACAAGGCCCCTTTCTTTTGTGCTTATGCCAAAGAGGTGCTTTTACGGGGTTTTGACGATTTTTCTTTTTTCGTTGTCCTTTTGAGCCGGAAGCGGAAAGCCGTGTATGACCGCACATTCCATAAATGGAACAAGCCGTCACTCACGGCAGACAAACCGGGAAGAATGATTTTATCCATCCGACCAAACACGTTTGGCCAAACAGATAAAAACATACTTCCTTGCCGATGGTTTGCTCGGTTTCACGCTACCGGCTATGTTCTTTTCTGTTGGGGATGTCTTTTTCACGGATTTCTCTTTTGAAGTTTTCCTGTCTAATCTGCCTCCACTTCCGTTTACCTCCATTTTCGCGCCTTTCAGTGAGCCGCATCAGGCAGTCATTTTCGTGCTGGGTGCAAAGGTAACTCCGGGATTGTACGGGAAAGCAAGGTCAAGCCTCCTGTTTTCTGGAAAAATCTCCAGCCTTTCGGGTAGTATTTTTCCGAAAAACCTTGCATTCCCTAATCCCTACCTTTTTAAGCACCCGAAACGAAAACGACCGATGCGACAGAAAGACGCATTAAAAAAAATGTCGGATAAACGAGAGGCAGATAAGATAGTTTGAAACTCAACTCCCTCAGCTCTTGAATCCGCATTAAAAAACAAAAAATCAAAAACAAAACGGATATGAGAACGGCAATAGCAACAAAATTCGTGGCATGGGAAGTACCAAGTTTGGAGAACCTGCAAGGCAGCAAGGTGTACGGACTTCGCACCAAACTGAACAATGGTGAGAAATTGAGCCGAGAGGAAAAGGATTGGCTTACACGCAACGTGAACAGCAACACCTATTTCAAGAGCGCAGTACCCTTGCAAGGTTGGATGTTTGACTTTTCCGACATTCTCCGAACCTACATTGTAAAGCAGTATGGACATTGGGCGGAATACAAGGCTACCGACAAGACCGCACTCCGCAGTTTCCTATACGGCAGGATAGACAGCATCGTGGAACTTAACAAATGATACGGCTATGACAGCAACGGTAAATTTCAGACAAATGGCGCAATACATAGGGCTTGCGATATGCACCCTAATCATGCGCACCGCCTTTTGGGTGTCCGGCATCCTTTGGTACATCGTCAGAGAGATAATAAACGGAGTGTTCCGAGTGGCAATAGGGGTAATCGTGGCTATTCTTTCCGTTATCCTGTTCTTCGGCTTCATTCTTTGGTTATTCACCCTTTAATCCCTACCGACATGGCAAAGAGAAGAAGCAAGACAGTGGAGCAACAATGCAGATACTACGAGGTGGGCAACATCTTCGAGTACATGGTGGAAACATACCTCAACGGCAATATGTCCGTGTTCCGTGGACTCTACCACGAACTGAACAAGGACGCACGGAAGGACTTTATAGACTTCCTATTGAGCGAGGTTGAGCCGATTTATTGGAGGGAGATTTTGAAACATACTATTTGACAACTCATAAAAACGACAGCGATATGAAAGGAACAGACCATTTCAAGAGAACGATACAGATGTATTTGGAACAACGTGCGGAGGAAGACACGCTCTTTGCGAAGAACTACCGCAATCCAGCCAAGAACATTGACGATTGCGTAACCTACATTCTGAACTATGTGCAGAAAAGCGGTTGTAACGGCTTCACGGACGGAGAGATATACGGACAAGCAGTACACTACTATGACGAGAACGAGATTGAGGTGGGCAAGCCTATCCAATGCCAAGTGGCGGTGAACCACATTGTGGAACTCACGGCAGAGGAAAAAGCAGAAGCACGTCAGCAGGCAGTCCGCAGATACCAAGACGAGGAACTCCGCAAGTTGCAGAACCGCACCAAGCCGACAAAGGCGAAAACAGAAACCCAAGTTCAACCCTCATTATTTGATTTTGGCTTATGAAACCGAGAAACAAATTTGAAAAAGCAGTTCTTGCCCAAAGCAAGAAACTACGCCCGATAACCCCGATACAGATAAATTGGGCATTCCGTAATTGCGTGGAGCATTATGCACACCGCTTGCCGAAAGGTCGTACCACTTGTATGGATTGCGGTCATAGTTGGGTAATGACGGAGCAGACCGAGCATTGTACGTGTCCCGAATGTGGAGCAAGTTTGAAAGTCTGCCTCACCTATCAGCGCAAGGTAAGACAAAAGCAGTATTTCACAACCCTTACCACAAGCGGAGAATACCAAGTGCTACGAATGTTCTTGCTTGTCGTGGGTATGGAGAAAGGGGTTAATGCCAAGTCCTATGCCCTTGAAATCGGGCAGTATTGGTGGAATGAACAAGGGCGTAAGGCTGTTGTTGCCATTCCACGCACATTGGGATGCTACATCGACACGTTCTCATTCGCTTCTCCTTTTGCTATCCGCAATGACAATGAAGCGTACCGCCATATCTCATATTCCCCGATATATCCAAGATATAAGGTGTTGCCGACGCTCCGCAGAAACGGCTTTAACGGCAATTTCCACGACATTGTACCCACCAAACTAATACCGGCATTATTGTCGGACAGCCGTGCGGAAACGCTGTTGAAGGCAGGGCAATATCCCATGTTGCGCTACTATCTGTACCACTCTTTCAATATTGGAGAGTATTGGGCTTCAATCAAGATATGTATCCGCAACGGCTATACTATTGAGGACGGCTCAATGTGGCGTGACACCATAGACCTCCTGCGTCATTTCGGCAAGGACACAAACAGCCCGAAATACGTTTGCCCTGCCGACCTCAAAGTTGAACACGACAAGTTGGTGGCAAAGCGCAACCTGCAAAGGAAACATGAGCGGACTGAACAGCAACGCAGGAAAGCGATTGAGGACGAGAAACAATATCTGAAAGCTAAGGGCATATTCTTCGGACTTGCCTTTACCGACAGCCTTATTTGCGTCAAAGTCATAGAGAGCGTGGAAGAAATGGCAGAGGAAGGAAGGACGATGCACCATTGTGTGGGCGGTTACCACAAACGAAAAGACTCCCTTATCCTATCCGCCACCATTGACGGAAAACGAATTGAAACGATAGAGGTGTCACTAAAAACTTTTGAGGTGGTGCAGTGTCGTGGCGTATGCAACGAGAACTCCGAATACCACGACCGCATCATCGCCCTTGTGAACAAGAACGCCAACCTTATCCGCCAGCGGATGAAAGCGGCATAATATCGACATCTAACAACTAACATTATGGAAGTAAGATTTGAAAGCATGGTTTTCCTATGGGATGATAAAATCCCCACGATGTTCCTTGAATTTATGAACCTCCTCACTCTTTGTCAGAGTGAGGAGCAATTAAGGGCGAGCGTCAAGGACTTTGCCGAGAAACACGAACTTGACAAGTTCTTCCTTTACGGCTTCGGCTCTCATCATTTCTACCTGCACCAACGCTACACGAGCGACCCCGAAATGGTGATGCAACACAGAGTGCTGTCTGTACATTTCTAATCATCTAAATAACAACGACTATGGCAACAAAATGACAATTAACGGAGTAAGCACCTGCCAATCGGCAGGAACGGAGAACTACGAGAAATTCCAAACGGGTATCGACAGACGCAAACGCACCCTTGTGCAATACGACTACCGCCACACGGACGGGGAACTTTTCTCTTGTGTCAAACCCACATTAGACGAATGTCGAGCCGCACGGGACAAGTGGCTAACGGCAAAGGAAAGGAAGGAGGAGAAGCGATGAACGAAGCAGGCTACCAAACGCTGATAGTCAAATTCAGCGAACCCATTACGGCATTGGACGGCATCTTTGACGATGCCGAAGCGTGGGGAGTTGATACCCTAAAGGGGTGGATAGACAGCTATGAAAGCAGCCGTTTCACTGCCATTGACAGCCATACGGCAGTCATCACGAGCGAGTATAGCATGGAATGTCTGAAAGAGTGGCTGGAAAAATGCACACCCATAACCGAGAAAACAGAATTTTGAACATTGGGGCGGTGTCCGCACCGCCCGAACCATAAACCTAAAAGACAACGGATATGATAGCAAAGACAATTTTAGAGCAGATTGGCGGCAGACGCTTTGCCGCCATGACGGGAAGCAAAGACTTCACAGACATGGGCAACGGCTTGCGCATGAGCCTTGCGAGGAACAAGACCAGTGCCAACCGCCTTGACATCATCTATGACGGAGGGGCAGACCTATACAATATGCGTTTCTACCGCAAGACGTTCAGCAAAAAGACATTCGAGAGCAGGACGAAGGACATTGAAACGCACGAGGGGATATATTGCGATATGCTGGAGGAAATGTTCACGATGGTAACGGGACTTTACACCCGCTTTTGAGGGGTGGGCGGCAAAAGCCGCCTACTTTCTTTCATGAGCATGATGGCGGATAAGAAAGTAGGCAAAGAAACCTTTGTACCAATCTACGATAGTATTCACAAAAACAAGTTTTAATCATGGAAACAATCAGACAGAACGGAAAAACCATCTTGTACAGCAACGACGGCATAAGCATAAAGATGGTTTTCAAGAACCTTACGGGCAGGAATTTTCAAGGTCAGGAATATACAGACTATATCCGGCATATCGCAATCGGCAGCATGGGATTTTCACCCGGTATCATAGAGCATTGCAGGGACGGTGAGGTTGCAGGCAAAGGGACAATCCCGAATGTATGAAAACTGAAACTCCGATGAAGTTGGCGGCTTCATCGGAGTTTCTTTCGTCAGACACTTATTCTTTATGGTACATACAGCAGCGCAAACTCAGCCTTCCTTCGTTTGAGCAGCATGGCGTGGCGTTTCCCCTTATAGTTACAGAAAGCGATATACTCCCGGTAGATGTTCCTGTCACCCGCCTCCAGCTTTCGGATTAGCGTGCTTTTGGGTATCTTCCCACTCCCCAAAAGACGGTACGGACCGACATTGTAGGCGAGCGTGGCAAGCAGAAGCGAATCCTTCCCGAACTGCTGGAACATCGCGCAGAACTTCCGCAGGTCTTTTCGCAGAAGCGCGTCCGCCTGCCGCTTCGTCATGGTGCGTGCCGAATACCTTTCCCCCGGCTGCAACCGATGTCCATATCCTACATACGGGTGATGTTTTTCCGAATGCCAGCCCTCAAAATACTTCGTGCATCGCACCGCCCTCTCAAATGGTGGCAGCCGGTAGATAGCCGCCTGCCCGTCCGTTCCCTCATGGCGTCTGTTCCGTGCGGACACGGAACAGACCGCCAGAAGCGAACAGAGGATAGCCATGAATACACGCATCATCGTGTAAGGGGCTTGAAGTTCCCGATGGGGACAACAGTGATAACCCCGTCATCCTTCACGTTTCGGTTGTTGAAGTCAAATTCCAACTCATAGGAGTTGCCGAAATTGTCCTCTACTACCACGATGAAGTTGTGCGCCTCGTCACCTTGCGCCGTGTAGTACAGCCGGAACTTCTCGTTTTCGAGCAGGTAGCGGTCATTGGGCAGGAAAGTGATGCCGTTGTCCATTTTCAGTGTGCCCTCACCCTCGAACTGGAAATACCGGATGGTATAGAGGGTATTGGCGAAATCGCCCGTTTTCTTCAGCTCACAGCGGATTTCCACCGTCTGCCCCTTTGTGACCTTGTTCGGCACGGGCATGGTTTCCACCGTGAAGGGATAGGATTG
>NZ_QTMW01000100.1:0-3444 GCF_003604005.1 Bacteroides sp. OF03-11BH
AATGGGAATAAGCGACTAACAAACAGCAAACCGACTAAAAAGCGGAATGCTGCCAAACATTAGCCACTTAAAAATAATAATAAAAATGACACATAACGAAGCCATAGAACTATTGTTGAAAGAGTACACTTCTTCTGACAAGAAGCAGCTTACTGAGCTATTCATACAAACCTTGCCAATAGGTCGGATTCATTTTGGGCTTCAAGTTTTGTCGAAAATGAAAACATATTATGTTCATTCATATTCAATATACGACATTCCTAAAACAGGTGATTTTTACAAAGACGAGAGGTTGTGGATAAAAGAAAATAAAAAACTATTCTTAGAAAGAAAATACCTCTCCTTTGAGAATATGACCGTAGAACAACAAAGAGAAATTATGGATGAACCTACAATAAACTCTTGTTATATTTGTTCGTCTTCCTTTGAGAAAGATATTGAAAAATATCCATTCAATCCCAAATATGGGGTGAATGAATCTGATGTTTTTCACATGGTACAATGCTTACAGCAAGAGAATAGGGAAAGTGTGAATTTCCTGTATGATCCCAAACAACAAAAGGAAGGGCTGAGTATTCTTAAAGAAATCTTTGAGACTATCACATCCGTGCAGGAATCAGACGGGATTCGTTATGTGTACAAATTGTTGAAGAAAAAAGAATTTTTCAAGCATTGGAAGAAAGAGGAAAAGCGTATAAGTGTTAAGTTTGCAGAATTAGCTTTACAACGTCTGTTGGAAATAATGGGATACCTTAGTATTCTCCACACTGAAAAATATAGAGGTTCCTTTTATGAGTTTAATGAAGGATGTACTCCAAGAAGCAGCCGAAGTTCTGATTGGAATTACCCAGTGGATTTTTGGAGAGGCAAAAACGGCATTGATAAGATAGCTTTTCAGTATTGGTTTGGAGAGTATGATGAACTTGAAAAATTCTGGAAACAATAGAGCGACTAACAAACGGATTAATCTACCAACAGCCGATTATCCACCTAACATTAGTTGCAGTCAAAAACGAAACAAAAATGAATGTAATATCAGAAAAAGAATATTCGTTCTCAAATGCGCTTTTTTGGAACGTAATGTTGCATCATCATATTCAAGCCTTTGATGAAGAAAGGGATGTGAATTTTGATGAAGTATGGGATGAAGAACTTGCACCAGCATTGTTAGATGAAAAGAGGTACAAGGAATATTGGGGCTGGCTATCTCAAATTGAATTGGAAACATCCGAAAATCAAGGTGAAATAGAAAATCCAAGAACTCTAACACTTCCTATCGGCAGTGATGTTACATTGACAATGGAATTTCATCCTTGTAGTACATACTATTTTTTGAATGATTTTGTAATTGGTGAGGTTAGTGGCAACTTTCATTTGAAATATCTCACATATCCAGAATTGATGCGTATTGCAGAGTTAAAATATGGAGATGTGTTATTTCATCTTCTGTTGCCTCTGTGTGCAATCAGAGAACAAGAGAAAGAGGATACACTTAATGAAATAGTCCAAAGGCTGCAACAAATCCCACTATTTCGTGAACATTCTGAGTACATAGGCAAATGTATCTTGTATGGGTTGTCAATACCAGATTCTGATATATTAGATATTCCCGAAATAGGAATTATCTGTTTAAGTAATCATTCTTATAGAAATGCTTTAAGGTACGAAGATGATAAAGAAGATATTAAAGAACTGAATACTCTTTTGTCAAAATTGTAAATATGCAACTAACAAGCGGCTTAACCTCCCCAGATAAGGGTCGGTTAGCCACCGAACATTACAGCTATGGATATAACGAATAGAATTATTGTCGCCTTACTGGAACGAATGAAAAGTAGAAACAAGAACTTTTCATTATCAAGACCTAAGTTTCATCGGTTGTTTCAAATAAATCCCGATGGCTACTTATGGTATGGCGAGAAACTGGAGCGGCATTTACTTAACAAATATGGAGAATCGGCTGATACATTGAAATATCTTGATATATATTATTTCATTGACAATATTGTGCGGTTGTATTACATGCCTAAAAATTCAAATTCGGAGGAAAACGAGTTTGGAAAGCTATACGCTTATGGCTCCATAATAGGGTTACACCGTTGTCATATTCCAGATAAGCGAATATATCTGAACCGATTGTTAAATACTTTACTGTTCTGTTGTCCGACTTCTGAAGAATATATCCGTAGATTCCGCTGGCAAAAAAACGGTATATATTACAAATCGCAGGATGTGGAAGTTCTTATTGCCGATACATTTACAGAAATACGGGAATCGGACAAACAATCAGAATCCATTGAAATAGTTGAGTCAATAGTCAATGAGACATACCGTTATCTGGTAGGCTCAAATACGGGGCTTCCATTTGTCCGTTCGGAAACTTTATTGCACTACAACCTGAACCCATCTGATTATATGTGGCTATATCAGCACGATAAGGAATTGTTTTATACTTGTCTTGATGCAGCAGCATTACAGTCGGAGATTTTCAGTTACAAGTCATTTGTGTACAATTTCAACCTGTATATTCTAAAAGACGCAAATATATTGGATGAATTGTCCAGATATTCCAAATGTTATGAAGCCGTTTTAGAACTGCTTTTCAAATCCGATTCAATTATGCAGAACTCTGTTATTCGGCAAATCAAATTATGTAGAAATGAAGATACCATTAAACAGAATAACAGATTGGATGCTATTAACAAATGGCTCAACTCCCTAAACAAGATTGGTTAGCCACAGAACATTAAACATTAGAAAATGAGAACACCAGTCATAATCCTGTTATTTGTAATCCTGCTTGCCGTAAGCTGCGGAGAGCCTCCCATGCCGCCGTCGGACGAGGAAATGATACGCCATTTCACCACGCACGAGGTGGCGTTCCGTAAGGTGTACGAAATCATGGCAGAGAGTTCAGAAGGTAGTTTTCACTACCCGCCGCTTTCTCCGGAAGAGGTCATTATACTTGATTCAATGGAGCAAAGCGATACATCCCATGAAACGAATGATGAACAAGACATTCCGGTATATGGACTGTTGAAGCCGGAGCGAATACAGCTCGATTCCCTGTTGTCAGAGATTGGATGCGGTTTTATCCTTGTTGATCGCAGGGAATGGGGAACGGCAGATTCGGTATATGTGAGCCTCGTTATGCCGTACTACTCCCACGGCATCGTGGATGCGGGAACTTCCAAGAGTTTCGTTTACGATCCCGGATTGGAAAGCCGTCGGAATATCCGTATCACCGAACATGGCGACCTGAACGAGATCTACCGCAGGACGTACAACGACACCACGCTTTACAAGCCCATCAAGGGAAACTGGTACATCGAGTTAGACCATTCGATATAACGGCCCGGAGTTCGTATCAAAGCTTGTTTCACTTTTTGTCAAGAAGATACATCATAAAGCAGATAATGGCTATCGCAAGGAAAAATAACAGAA
>NZ_QTMW01000101.1:0-3231 GCF_003604005.1 Bacteroides sp. OF03-11BH
CTGATTTTCAAGTTTTGTCTTTTTCATATCATTTTTTAGGGAAGTCAAATCATTTTCCGTTGCAAATATAGATTGTTGCTAACCCCTTTTACGGGGATAAGGGGACGATTCACAAACACCACGTTGTTATTCGTCTGAAATCTTCCTTTTTTTGCCTTGCATAAAAAGCGTATTTAACCCGAATTATTTGCTGCCATCTTCACCAATAAAAAAGTTACAAATCTTCCTTTTTCCGGCCAGCATAAAAAGAGTATTTATATCTTTTTTCATGGTGTCCCCCAAAGCCAACAATCAGTTATTGCACTGTAAAATTGATTAATTAACTTCTAAAAAATCAGAGATATGAAAAAGATTGAAAATTCATTCGCAGTAACAGGCAGGATTTGTAGGGATGCAGAAATCCATTTATTCGAAATAGTAAAGGTTGCACACTTCTCTATTGTGGTCAGTCGCATAGGCAAGATAAATGAAGAAAAAACATTTGTTTCCTCTGTTATGAAAGTTGAAGCCTGGAGTAAGATGGAAGACCGCTATGCTTTTTGGATACTGCAAAAAGATGTACTGATTACCGTTGAAGGCTACTTTAAGCCGGAAGAATGGACGGATTCTAAAAGTGGGGAGAAACGTAACCGCATTGTGATGGTAGCTACTAAGTTCTACCCGACTCCGGAAAAATAAGAACCCCCGGACTAAAAAGAAAAAGCAATCAAACGATTGAAGCGGCACAAGGTCGCTTCAATCGTTTGCTAATGCGGCAGAAGATTATAAAAAAAGTGTTTCTTAATTTGGTGATTTTCAGATTTATCGGTATTTTTGTATCAAAAATGATACCTAAATATGTTTTTCTATGAAAAGATTATATGATACATATACAATATACGAATTTTCAGATGAATGTATTGTAAAGGAAATCTGCAAGAGAGTTAAGTCTATAAGACTTAGCTGCTGTTTTTCCCAGCAAGAATTTGCGGATAAGGCAGGAGTATCTATCGTTACTATTAAGAGAATAGAATCTTGTAAAGTAAGTGATATTGCCCTAAGTACATTGCTTAAGATTTTGCGTATAAGTGGAACTCTTGAAGGCGTTGTCGGTTTGGTTCCGGAACTTCCAGACTCCCCTTTCCTAATCAATGAAAAAACAGGTAAAAGAATACAAAGAATTAACGGTAAACGTAAGATGGTATGAAGAAAGAGCCGATTATAGTGAATGTATATCTGTGGGGGACTTGCATTGGCAAATTGAATTGGGACTTTGAAAAGCATTGTTCTGTATTCCAATTTACGGATGAATATAGGAAACAAGATTATGATATATGCCCTTCCACACACCCTAAGAGAACCCCTTTGTTTGCGTCTTTCTATGGGAATAAAGATAAATTATATCAAGGGCTTCCGGAATTTCTTGCAGATGCGCTTCCTGACAAATGGGGGGCTTCCCTATTTGACCAATGGCTCACGGATAATAATATAAAGGTTACGGAATCATTGCCTCTATTGAAGCTCTCTTATATTGGCAAGAGGGCTATGGGAGCATTGGAATTTGAACCGGAATTTAATGATGATGCCATCCATGAGTCAGTAAATATGTCATCATTGGCAACTTTGGCTTCTAAAATATATAATGATCGAGATGCTGCTGTCATATCACCGGAGGATAGCCTCACGATGAAAAAGTTGATATATCTTGGAACTTCTGCCGGTGGCATGCGCCCGAAGGCAGTGATTGCCTATAATCTCGAAACGGAAGAGTTTCGTTCCGGCCAGGTGGATTTGCCTGAAAATTTTAAGCAGTATATCATCAAATTTAAAGAAGCAGATGACTCTCCTACCACAGAGATAGAAATGGTATATAGCGAAATGGCAAAGGCGGCGGGAATCAACATGATGCCATGCTTCCTGAAAGAAATTGATGGAAGAAATCATTTCGTAACGGAAAGATTTGATCGTAAGAATGGAGAAAAGCTCTTTAGTCAGACCCTTGCGGCCATTATGCCGGGTGCAGATGATTATATGAAGCTGTGTTGGATAGCAGAGACTCTGAAACTTCCCCAGGAAGACAAAGATCAGATATTTATCAGAATGGTATTTAATTATGTCGCAGGTATATCCGATGATCATAATAAGAACATATCGTTTATCATGGATAAGGCAGGGGTATGGCGTTTATCACCTGCATATGATGTAATGTTCACGGCAAATACATGGGAAAATTCTTCAGCACACATTCATTCGATGGGCGTGATGGGCAAAAGGTCTGCCTTGACTACAAGTGATTTCGTCAACTTTGCCGAGGATTTTGTAGAGGAGCCCGAAAAGAAGATATTACAGGTGTTCGATGCTGTAAGCAAATTTCAATCGTTATGCGCCACGTATGGCATAGATAAGGCTATATTTGATAAAATCCAACATGTATTGGATGGATTGGTCACTGATGATTTGGATTTGCTGCAATTAACTTAAAGAACAGTAGATGGTGATAGTTGCTCCAGTCTTTTCTGGAACGGCTTTCTTTTCTTTTGAGATCTTTATACCCCTATTTGTTATTTTGGAGAAAGTCACATGTTTCCCACCCACCCTTTCAGCGGAGTGACTGTCCCCGTTTCAGGATTTCTCATAGTCACTCGCAGGCTCCGTGATTGTGTGAAATCCAGGAATGGGGAAGGCAAAGGAGAGAGGCATATCCGGTCTGCTTTCGGAGCTTCGGCCACATCGAGACAACCTCTTTCCGGCGGCTATGCCACTCTCCTTTTATTTGCCCGGCAGTCTGTTGCTTACCCATATGCCCCAGCCTTTTAGGGCTGTATATAGGTAGTCGGATATTTCGCCGCTAAATCGGCAGTCCGCTTCAATCGTTTGCTTGCTTTTCTCCGAGTGGATGCCTTTCTGTTTTTCCGGTTGTATAATCTTCTTTTTCCGGAAACAGTTGTAGTGGCTGTATGCCTGTATGGTTATGTTCTCCCCGCAGAATCCGCAAGTCTGTTCTTCCGTTGCAGCCTTTCATTTTATCGTGCAGTCACTTTTTTCGATACGTGGAATATTGTATGCTTCATTCTTCGGCTTCATTTTTTTAAAAGGAATTGCAGAGGTTTCTTCCGGTGTGTCGATAGGCGGCTGACCATATTTTCGGAATGTGCCATGCTTGCTGTCTGACCGGTTGTTTTTTGCATCCTTTCCAAACCTGTTGCTGATTTTCAAGTTTTGTCTTTTTCATATCATTTTTTAGGGAAGTCA
>NZ_QTMW01000102.1:0-3055 GCF_003604005.1 Bacteroides sp. OF03-11BH
AACGTTATACTATCAGCCGATTTGGCTGTTATTTTCTTTAAGTATCAGACCTCGTCTTCCTCCATCAACAGATCGTCCAACGGGCTTTTGATATTGCTTTTGAAAGTGTCGGCTATGTGGACATACCTTTCCGTTGTCTTGATGTTGTTATGTCCCATAAGCTCTTTCACAATCTTGATGTCGGTTCCTTGCTCCAGCAAGTGGGTGGCGAACGAATGGCGCAGCAGGTGCGGATAAATCCGTTTCGTGATTCCCGCTTCCCGGGCCGCTGCCTTCAGCCGTTTCGACACGATGCTCTCGGTGAAAGGTTCGCCCGGTCTGTGTTCAAAAAGCCACACTTTCGGTTTGTATAGTCTGTTATATTCCGTCAGCTTTTTCATCAACGGTTTTGATAGCAGGGTGTAGCGGTCTTTTTTTCCTTTACCCTGCCGCACCCGTATCAGGGAGCGGGATTCGTTGATGTCGCCGGGTTTCAGTTCCAGCAGTTCGCTGATGCGCAATCCTGCGGAATAGAGTATGGAGAACATGCAGAAGAAGCGCAGGTCTGTCACCGTCGCGTCGAGTATCTTCTTTATTTCCTCCTTGCTCAACACGTCGGGCAGCGTCTTCTCCCGTTTGGCACGGTTCACCTTGTAACACCGCCGTTCCTGACCGAGAACTTTCTCGTAATAGAACTTGATGGCGTTGATACGCTGGTTTTGCTGGCAGGAGGATATGTTTTTCTCGTGGATGAGATACAGCAGGTAGTCGTTTATCTCGCCGGGGGTAACCGTTTCAATCTTACGCCCCTCGAAATGCTGTTGGAAATCGCGGAAATAGGAGGTATATACCCTTACGGTATGGTCACTGTAACGCACTTGCTGAAGTTTTTCCAGATAGCCTTCCGGCAGTGGCGGCCGTTTGTCTTCCTCTTTACGGGGGGCGGTTTCCTTGATGGCAGAATAGTCTATAAACGCCATTTTCACATAGCGGTCGAAGAACTCGGCAAGCACGAAATCTTCTGCCGGCAGATAAGCCCTGCCGCCGACAAGCAGTACGTTTTCTTCCTTCGACAGCGACAAGCGGATGTCATTGTCATTACCGAAAGTCACTTCGACAAATTCTCTCCCGTTTCTTATCACCGGAGAAAGTTTGATCTTGGTTTTTGGGGTATATATTTCCATGCCTCACGTTTTGTCGGATATTGAAACCCGTTTTCGCAAATTTATAAAAAAACACGGGTTATCCATGCGCTTTATTGACATTTAACAATAGATCCCGACTACCTGACAATAAGGTGAGGAGCCACGAAAATACCCTCTGCCAAATCCGTCCTTCCCGGCACTCCGTTTCTCCGATTTCCTCTGCCCTGCGCCACAAGCGGCCACTTCTGTGCCCGATGCTTCCATAGCCTTTCCAACTCTTTTACGTTCAGCCGGTTCCCCTTACTTTCGTTCCCGCATCGCTATTGGTGCTAACTAAAAACACTCGTAATTATGGACGAAAACGTAAAGAACGACGCTAAACAAGTCATGCTCGTTCAAAATGCCGACGACGGACGACTGCAAGCCGTTACCGGCGTGGATCGGGACGGCAATATCCAGACCGCCGACCCCACGGATCAGAATGTGGCGAGCCTGCTGAACGTGAACACGCAGGATTCAGCCCTCGAAGCCTTCTTCAAAAAGTTCATGGAACAGGCCCAGAACCCCGTCCACACGGGTATCTTCGTCATGACGGAGAATGCCCTGAACAAACTTATCCGCATCGACTTCGACCCGGAGATCCTGGAAAATTACCGTATCGACCCCTCCGAACGGCTTCAGACGCAGGAGCAGCGGCAGTTCGAGCCGCTGGACGTCACGAAGATAGACCTGGCGGATATGGAGAAGAAAGGTATCCGCATGGAGGACATCGAGCCGCACCTGAAAGCCATGTCTTACGGACATAAATCCAACGGGCTGGTGGAGATGAACCCCGAACTGGAGAACGGGATGCGTGTTTCCACCAAAGGGCGCGTGTCGCTCGAAGAGCAGGCGGACGGCTCGCTGCGCGTCGTGCCGCATTACTGGCAGGAACGGCCCGACCTCGACGTCCCCTTCCACGGGGTGCTGCTCGACGAGGAGGCGAAAACGAACCTGATGAACACCCGCCACGCCGGGAAAGTGATCGACCTGGAGCTGGAGCCGGGCAAGCTCACGCCCTGCTACGTGTCGATAGACAAATGGACGAACACGCTGGAACCCATGCCCGTTTCGCTACTCGAAAAACGTGCCCGCATCAAGGAGGCCGACCTCTCGGAAGGCAAGCAGATGGATTTCTACGGCGGCGGCAAGGTGTTGCTCGAAGGATATACCACCCGCGCGGGTTATAAGCGGGATGCCTATATCCAAATCGACGCGGCCGAACGTAACTATTCCTTTACCTACGACGGTTTGGATCGCAACCGCTACGCCCAGGAGAACAAGGAGATTTACCGCCAGAAGGCCGCCGAGAAAAACGGACGGCAGGAAACGGCGGCCTCCGAACGACAGCCCACGCTCACGATTCACCGGACAATCCTCAAAGCCTCCGTGCCCAAAGAGGCTTATGACCAGTGGACGGAAGCGGTGAACGATCCATCCAAGCGGGCGGATGTCAAGGCTTTCTATATCAAGGGCATGGTCAAGGACGGGCAGGGTGAGCCGTTCAACGCCTGGGTCAAGCCCAACTTCGAGCGTAACAAGATGGATTTCTTCCGCTGGAATCCCGACCGTGCGAAACGGCAGGGCGCGGAGGTCAAACCCGCCGTTGAAAGCCGTACCCAGGTCGCCGTCAATTCCGAGGGCAAGACCGTCGAAGCGGTCAAAGGTGTGAAAGAGCCGCTCAAGCAGGGACAGCAGGAGGCCACCCCGGCGCAGAAGAAAAATTACCGCAGCAGCAAAAAGAGCAACTCCAAAGGTGTCAAGGTATAACGTATGAAATGGTTCTACATGCAGGCTGGAGCCATGCCGCTCCTGATCGCGGCGCTGGCTGCCTTGTACCTCCGGCCGGGTAAACGCAGCCCCCCGGAGGAGGCGGACGACGGACGGCAGTA
>NZ_QTMW01000103.1:0-2916 GCF_003604005.1 Bacteroides sp. OF03-11BH
TTTATTCACAATAGAAGAAGTACCACCAAATTTGACGAAGAACCTTTTTTTTCTGTTTTGTCCGATTTTTAGCTTTGTTATTGAGTCAATTCATTGAATGATAAGTAGATAACTTGTCTGTGACTTTCTTTGCTTTTTTCTATACTATGAGGAGCAAATTGTTTTACTTTGTGTATCCGGAAAATAAAAAAGAGCGATCGTTCCGAATGACTAAATCTATTTATTAACTAAGAACTGTAGTATTATGGAACACTTTTATGATTTTGTTCGACAATGGAGAATATTGTTTGTGTTGGTATTTGTTTCCCTTTTTATAAATTCTTGCACAGACGAAAATATTATGATAGAAAGAGGTGAAGATTATGTATTTATAGAGACTTATGCAGGAAATATAAACAATAGTGCTAGGTTAGAAATTACCCCTGAGAGTTCAGAATCAGCCCCTCTACAACTTAAGGAACAACTATTAGAATTTAGGGTGAAATTATTTTGTGAAAATAGTTCTTCTAATTATCGATTGTATAAAATAAAGTTGTTATTAAACGATGAAGATATTTTGTTGGAAAGAGAAACATCAAGTATTAATGAATCGAACTATTACACTGTATATCGTCCTGGTTTTTTCAAACTTAAATTTATCGCATATTTTAAAAACATGCAATATTATACTTATGATCAATCCGAAAGTGAAGCAACCATTGTGGTAGATTATCCAGATAGAGATGTTTTGGCAAAAAAATATGGTAGCAAGTTTCAACATTATTGGATGGAAGGACTGTCTAAAAGAAATGAAGACAAGAATATATATGGAGAAGAATACGGATATCTTCTTGCATTTAATCATGGTATGTTTGATATGATAGAAGTAACACCAGGCACTAGAACTAAAATATATACAGGGTCTGATTGGGTTGGATATAGGGAATCTGATTCTTTTCCTTTTTCTTCTTTTTCTTTTTGCGAGAATTGGAATAAAAATCCATTTGAGAAAGATCAGCTTTTAGTTGTTGGAACTTTTCATACACACAGAGAATTAAATAAAGATGAAAGCGCTCCATTTAGGATTGTTGGTGTTTCACCTGCTGATGAAAGAATGGCTGAAAATGCTATAGATGATGGGCTTCCAAGTTTAGTTTTTGATTTTGTCGGAGAAGATTCAATAGGTTTTCATGAAAAAATCATTATAGCAGGTAAGCGGTATACAGAGGGAATGCTTTATGGTTTTGGTCCGAAAAAAAGAGGACGTAATGCCAAGTTTTAAGAATGTTAAAAAAGAAAAATATGAAGACTTTATTATTTCAATTAGTACTATTACTAGGTGCTACTTTTGCATTGCAAGCACAAGAAGTTGTAACTGAGAAAAAAATGGAGATTCCAGAACTCCAAAGTTATCAGCAAATATTCAATCACTTGCGTAGTGTGAATAATGATGTAACGGAAAAGTATTCTTTTTATAAAAGTGCGAGCCGTCCTCGGAAAATGTCATATTATAGAAAAGGAGAACCTTTGAATAAATCTGAAATGATTCATGCTTTGAAACTGGCATTAACCGAATTATGTAAATATGAGGAATTTTACCATGATTATCTTACTACCTATATGGAGGAAAACTATCCCAAACATTATGAATTAGCTTGTAGAATGCAGCAATATAAAGATGAGATTGAAATGTCCTTGATAAAAATCAGAGCTTATGAGATAGTAGATACGCCGGAACTTCAACAGGTGCTTCGCATAGCCTGGACGCTTCCACGCAAGAAGGGTTCTGGATATATCAGTAAATATACAATGGAAAGATTAGAAAAGATTGGAAAAGAGGGGTATTTGAAGTCAATGTCAGAAGAACAGATCCGGGAATTGGAAAGACCTGTATGGGAGGAGGAAATTGCTTTATTGTATGTTTTCTCAAATAAATATGATGATTAAATAGATTTTCTATTTAATCAGATTCCCTTCACCTTTTCTCTGCATCCCTTTGTTGGTAGGAGATAGCGGGTGAAGGGTAATCCGTTCACCTGCTCCTTCGCTCTGATTAATTTTACTTCGGATTTGTGGATAATACTTTTACTCAATGCATTAAGCAATTTTACTCAATGGCTAACGCAAATATACATAATTAGTTGCTATATACCCTGATATTATTCTTTATCCTTGTATTTTATATCTACAGAAACTCTGTAATTACCCGGTACCGGTGTATAAATAGGCTGGTGAGTAGTCCCCTTATTTTGCAGTTTCTTTTCCGCAATCAGTCTTTTTATATGCCGATAGGCAGTGATTTGTGTCATCCCACAGAGATACTGAAAGTCTTTCCGGGTGATTATTTGGTTTTCGGCAAAATATTTCGTCAATTCCATATCTATCTCTACTTCAGAAAGTCCAGCAGAATGTGGCTTGTATTTTGAACGTTGGAAGTGCATATCGGAAAGTTCAGCTTTAAGTTCCTTATCTGCCTTGAACTTGATAGCCTTTAATTTGACTTTATGTACTCGTTTAGCTTTGGGATCACGTATTTCTTCTTCGCAACTAAGAGTGATTTGTAAGTATCCCAATCCATTGATATGTACTTTCTTTCCTTCTTTGAGGCATTGGGCTACTTCATATTTTAATTCTTCCAACGTTGCTATTACATCCGATGGACTAAGTGAACAACGATCGTGAATCCGATATACTAATTTCTCTGTATTCACAGTCTCAAAACTGATTGGACGAGCATGGTATCTCACCTTGTTTTTTTTCTCCTTCGGCATAGGAGTCTTGTATAATTCAAATTGTACTGACATAGTCTTTCTTTTTTCTTTAGATATTTGTAGATTATCTTCTTGATGTTTCTTAATTTTCTCTTAGATATTTACTATTTATCATTATTGCAGGGCAGACGCATTAAAAATTATTTTCCTGTAAAAGTTGTGACAA
>NZ_QTMW01000104.1:0-285 GCF_003604005.1 Bacteroides sp. OF03-11BH
AGGGGAGGCAGAAAACAAGGAAAAGGGCAGTACGGAAAGTAAAACAAGCCATACGGTTTTGCAAGCAAAACCATACTCCTATCTCCCTGCCACAAGTGACAGGGGGGAACGGGTTAGCAACGGACTGCCGGGACAAACGGTAAAAGGAAGGGACTGCAATACGGAAGAAGGAGGTTGTTTCGGCAATGCCGAAGCTCCGGATGATGACCATTGCAATCCCGCCCACGTTTGGAACTTCTCTTTTCTGGTTTACCCATAATCAGCCGCATAGCGGATGACTACGGG
>NZ_QTMW01000104.1:295-2817 GCF_003604005.1 Bacteroides sp. OF03-11BH
GCCGCATAGCGGATGATTACGGGTAAACCGGGAATGAGAACAGTCATTCCGATGAAGGGGAGGGTGGGAAAGAATACTGCGTGAACGCAAATTAATGGGATTACCAGTAACTCCAAGCGTTTTTTGCTACTTTTTTGGGGTGCTTGCCAAAAAGTAGCGGACAGCAAAATACCCTCCCTTCCCTAATCCAAAAGAAGGGAGAATGTGCTTCATTGAAGGTATATAGGTTCCGTTCCCTGATTATAACAATACATAGTGTTATTTCTGAAACCATCAAAGCATATATGAAAATCATCGAAATCCTGTTCCGTGGCCAAACGAACCTTATCACTCAACAAAACCATGCATTGTTTATTGACAGATGTAGCCAAAGAGGTAGTACGTCCCGGCTTTATCTCCAATGCCACCACATAAGAAGTCCTTCGTGGATAGATATACCCAATAATTTCCTCATTGAGTACAACCAAACGAATAACATCTTCATTCAAAACGGGAATATTATTAATTTTGCCCATCATTGTTATAATATAAATCAGTTTATAATCATTAAAATACAATATCATTACAAATGATACCTATAATTTTTATAGGTAAACTTTTCCACCGAGACCACCTCATAAAGATAGTCTTCATGGCAAGAAGCCATTATACAGTTCTCACATTCAAGAATAGGATTTATAACTACACGGAATTTAATAGTGCCGTCCACCAGAACAAACTCCACCCGATTAAAGAACCCTTGTAGAGAATGCCCTTCCTTATCCATCAGACGCACTACTTCACCTGTAAAAACAGCCAATTCCTTAGCCTGCCATTTCGCTTTACGCAAACAACTGTTCGCCGCTTTGACGTTCTCATTCACCTCTTTTGTTCTTATTGCTTTCATACCAAAATCCTTTTTACATATTTATCTTGTCAAAAATCAAAAGTCAGCTGCGTAGCCCTTGCGTTGCTCTGAATCGACCTCTTCAATTCAGAATTATCCTCCATTGCATTTTCAAGTTTCCTAATAAAAGAAGTGTCACCTGCTTCCGTTATCTTTAAAATAGGCAACCATACTCCGGCTATCAGCTGTAAATCTATATGATAACTTCTCCAATGCTGCATTGTCAATGTATTCATCCATGCGACTTCACCGGGTACGCTATTCATCATCAGATTGACAACGGTCATCTTTACACAAATCAAATCTATATCCGAGCCATAACAAAAAAGCCTTCCTCCATCATTCTCTTCCGCACATTTTTTTACAGCGGAAAGTAGCATCCTGCCGGAACCACAGCACGAATCACAGACCGACTGTTTAGGTTTCAGCCTATTTCCCCCCATACATGCCATCAAATCAGCAACGTGTATCGGGGTAAAGAACTGTCCGTTATTCCCATGACTGACACACTCCATGAACATATCTCCCAAGACATCGCAAAATCCTTCCGAATATTCAGACACCCTATAAAACATTTGAACAAAAAGTTCCATTTCATATGGCTTATATCTTTTTTCCACTCTACGATAATCCTCCGCCAACATCCCGACAGACAAATAGTAAAGACAAACATCCAAAAAATCCCGAAAGGCTTCTTCATATCCCCGACTGAAAGCAAGCTTTTCATAAAGTTTCATTATCTCCTTTGGTATCATACTTTTCTGACTTCATTATTCACAACATTCTATATTCCTTGTGCCATAGATTTTATCAAAAGCCGCTTTTATCTCCGAGCGATATTTACAGTCCTTCTCAAAACAAAGTTGTTTTGTCCAAAAATCGAAATCAAAACCATCGGTATTATCAATCGTTACAGAAACATAATCAGTCATACCACTCTGACATACAACCGTATGCCGATTTACACAAAAGTGGTCATTTAAAGCAGTTTCTTTTCGGGTAATGCGTTCTACCATCTTATCTATCCACTTCATACTTATAATATTTTATGTAATTGCCCCATTCCAAGAGGCAGTTACGGTTATACTCATTAAAAATCGTTCTCGTTCAAAAACAGCACATCGCCTTTCATCACCATCCAATTAATCTCACTCAGATGATAGCCACAATGCCCACTCAAAAAAATCTCAATCTCTTCAGTGGTCTGCAATCTCCTGTCTGGGCTTATCACCGCAACATTACCGGAATTACAATCCAATACAGCCAGTTTCTCATAAGCCCACTCACCAAACTGGCAGAACTCGATAAAATTGGTATAGGTTATCCGTATGCTATTGTTTGCATCAAATTCAAGGGGTGACTTTGTAATGAATGAACCTGCATGATTCACCACCACAGAGGGGCTAATCTCTGCCAATGAAGATAAGCTGTCATCCCATCTAATCTCATAAAGGAAAAATCCTTTTGGCAATGAATTGCGGTCTATACGATAACTGGAAAAAAGACCGTCTATCGTTTCATTAATAACTAACTGTTCATAATCTCCTTCTAAATAGTGTACTCGTGACATAACTCGTTGTTTTTTGGGATTGTTAAACTTCTAATTTTATGCTTCAGCTAGATTTAAAGACCTTTT
>NZ_QTMW01000105.1:0-2778 GCF_003604005.1 Bacteroides sp. OF03-11BH
TTGGGAGAAAATCAGTTTCATATACTTTCTCTAGATCCAATGCTTGTTAGATAAATAGATTAAATGTTCTATTTTTAAGATATCAGGCTAAATACAATTGAGCAAAATCAATGAATGAAAGAAAAAGTTAGTATGATTGCACATGAATATGCAGTAATTAAATTGTTTTTATTCATATATGCGGTATGAATATTCGATAAAAGACGTTTTTTCAGGAATGTTCCACACCGAGAATCACTTCGTTTCTCGGTGTGGAACATTTTGATTCTTTAAATGGAACCTAACAAATCATTTAAAGAATAATAATAACTTGCTTTATAGTAGTTGTTTTCTTCTAGTTAGTGCAGATAATACAAAGAACGGAATCTTTTCATTTGATTAATATTATCAATATTAGATATTATTCTATCACTACGCGGGCGATAAAAAGAATAAATTGCAATAATATCATCCTTTTTTTATTTGAATTACGTTTGGCTAAAGTGGAAATCCCTGCGGTTTTCGAAACACTCCTGATAACAAGATGCATATTCTAAATTATAGGTAATCTGAATATGCGTTTTTTAATATTATACTCACTTTTATCCTATATCAATTATTGGTCCATTTTTCATTGTACATACAATTTGCATGCAAATGTATTAATCTAGAGATTAAAGTTAGTCAATAATTGAGCATTCCTTATTCTTTCCTCTTTTTCAAAGTATGCTAAATAGTGCTCGGTTACAGATAAGTTAGAGTGTCCCAAGCTTTCAGAAATATATGAGGTTTTCGCACCTCCACGTTTTAATACTGTAGCAAAAGAATGCCTTGCCGTGTAAGTCGTCAACTGAAAAATTCCAATGTCTTGGGCTATTTTTTTAAGTCTTCTGTTACATTTGGTTATAATACGCCGTACCAATCTAATCTTTTCAAAGGCATCTTCAGTTCCTCTAGCATATTTAAAAATATACGTTTGCGGGCTTAATCTTGGATTACCCCATTTTTGAATAATATTCCACATTTCAGGAGTAATGATTGCATGTATCTCTTTGTTATGTTTGGTAGTTCGAGATGTCTTAGAGCGTACAAAGCATATTTCTCCATCCATAATATTTGAATACTGAAGAAATAATAAATCCATAAAATTAATGCCATTACATAAATAAGAAAACACCCAGAGATCCCTAAATTCTTCTATATCTTTTGTTTCACATTGATAGGACATTACTTTTTTTATTTCAGAAAGAGTAAGTGCTAATTTACGTCCACACCCTTCAGGAATTTCATATTTATTCTTTCCAAAAGGAAAAGATGATTCTTTTATAATACCATCATGTACAGCACGATTTAAGACACACTTTAAAGCTCGGAAATAAATACTTATGCTTGAATAGCTTTTACCTTCTGATATCCAAAATTTTTCACAACGTTTAAGCCAATCAATTGTAATGTTTTCCAAAGGTATAGTGGAACCTCCGAAATCTTCTAAACTTTTTAAAGCACTTTGATAATTTAGGTAAGTGTTTGCTTGTTCATAGGCTTCCAGTTCTTTCATTTTTAAGCGAAAAGCACTGCGTAAAGTCATATCATTCATCTGCCTTCCTAACCTGACGCTTAATGTTTCAATACTAAATTCCCCTTTTGTTATCAGTTCATTAACTTGTTGCTTAATAGTTGAAAAACTACTCTCTATATCTGATCGAATTTCTGCCAATAACCGGCTTTTTACTTTTAATAACCTTGCCCAATCTTCTTTTGACACTTCCTTCCCAGTTGAGTAATATTTTTGCTTTCTTCTATATACCACTTGAACTTTAACAGGAAACTGTCCACTCTTTTTTGCTCTTCTGGTATCTAATATGGTTAAAACCGAAATTCCATCTTTTGAATATTTGAACATAAAATGAATATTTATATCTATACAATAGGTAAAGCATACATATATTGTATGCAAAATGTATGCAAATGTAATAAATCAGCCTGATTTTAATAAGTACATAAGATTCTATTTATCAAATATTTGAGTATTTATTTTTCAATTAGGAATCTTTCTATTCTATTTTTTTCGAAAAAAATCTTATCTTCGTTTAGTAAGGTTACAACATAAAATGTATTACTATTGAATAAGCGCTTATGGAATTTATTTTAAGTATAACCTTTAAATTTATTAATTATGAGAAACAGAGATACATGAAACCTTTGTGTGAAAACGGTAATCTCATTTACCGCCTCTAATTACAAATTCTCTAAAAACTATTTCTAATTAAAAAGAATAAGATGAAAGAAATTATAAAACACAAGTATTCATACTTGTTATTCTTCCTTTTGTTGGTTTCGTGTTTTGCTTCAGCTTATGGGCAGGAACGAACGATCACTCTTAATCTATCGAAAGTACCCTTGAACACTGCTTTGAAAGAAATTGAGAAACAAACTTCAATGTCAGTAGTCTATAATACAAATGATGTCGATATAAATCGTGTCATATCTATCAAGGTAACAAAAGAATCTTTGAATAATGTAATGAATCAGTTATTCAGAGGAGTAAATGTCAGTTTTTCAATAGTAGATAATCATATTGTACTTTCTGCGAAGAGTAATAAAGAAGAGCAGCAGAAAAAAACACCAATTACTGCAAGTGGTACTGTTACTGATTCAAAAGGAGAACCATTGATTGGAGTTAGTATTTTGGTAAAAGGAACTTCAAATGGTACTATCACTGATATGGATGGAAATTTCAAAATACAAGCAGCTAAAGGTGATGTACTTGAAGTATCCTATATCGGTTATGCCTCCCAA
>NZ_QTMW01000106.1:0-2755 GCF_003604005.1 Bacteroides sp. OF03-11BH
AAGGCAACTATACCTTGTTTACATTAATATTTAAAAAATTCACGTTTATGATTATAACATTTAAACTATTTGTTATATTTGCACCAAATATACAAATAAGATTGGACTTTTCCAATCATTGTAACGACATAAAATAGCTCAATCGCCTTCTGAATCACCACCTCGGAAATTAAACGAGCTATAAATGAACCAATACATATTGGGCGAGTTGAAACCTTATAGGCGTAGACTTCCCCATAATGTATTGTGGCTTGTGGTGAGCCAAGAAGGCGTATGGGCGATAGTCTACGCTTTCTTGTAACTTGTAATGCGTGGTTATCGCTGAAATTGGCGACCCTTTATTTTTAGTATTAACCATAAAATTTCAAGTTTATGAAAAAGTTTTTAAGTATGACGCTGTTACTTACAGCTATGTTTTTAACGTTCTCTGCGTGTTCAAGCGATGATGAGAACAATTCCTTATCCGGCACAGAATGGATAACCAAATTTGCGGACAATCATTACATTATTATTAAATTTACTTCCGATTCAAATGTTGAAGGTTATTTCACTGATACCAATTTTGTGATGGTAGGAAGTCTTTCAACAGGGAAGTACTCTATGAAAGACAATCAAGTTACCTTTAACAATTTTATCATCAAGTATTATGGGATTGCTGAATATAGATATGAAAGTGCACAAATATCCGGTTCTGCAATGACAACTACTTATTATTGGAAGTATAATTCTTCAACGGATTGGGGAAGTTCATCAACAGATAATTTCTCAAAGAGATAGTTCTTAGAAGCCAATTATGTGACCGGAGCGATAAACTCCGGTCATTCTATTTCAATCCTCTTCAAATCCCAGTATCTTGTCTATTCCTTTGTCGAAATCATCGTTCGGAGGTTCTTCTTTTGATTTGTCAGGTAACATTTTTATCTGTTCTTGTTCTGCTTTTGGTAACTGTAATATCATTTTCTGAACATACGGTAATGCCGTTTTATCTCTATTCGAGAAATACTTTTGCGCCCTCTGATACAGCCATACGTCATTAAAATGTGCTCTAAAATTAGCAAGGTAATCATTAGGGTATAATCTAGCTTTAACAATTCTACCATCACTATATTCATGGTCATAAGTTGGAAAGTTTTTAGGCTCAACTCCCTTTTCTTTGCGTAGCCAATCACAAAATATTTTTGCTTCTGAAATATCGGGTACTAGATTATCAGGTAATGTATAGCCCAATTGTTCAAGAGGTGCAATAAGACTAAACACAATTTCATTGAAAACAGAGAAATATTTATCTTTAGGTATTTTCCCTTCATTAAGCAAGTATCTTTGTAAATGATATGGCATTGTAGGCTGTGGCTTTATATCACCATTTATCCATTCTGTTACCCATATACTTACTTTAACAGCGGTTTTTGCGCTAGCCCATTGTGCCAAATTTGTAGCTACGTAAGGATGTACCCATGTGCCTTGTAATTCAGGTACTCCACCTTTAATTGTTTGAATAAGAGCCGTTATGGGAATCTCCATTTCGGCAGAAAGTTCATCAAGAAACTCATTTGTATTTTTTAGTCTTCTATAATCTGCAAAGTTTTTTTTAGAAGCCTTACAGATAGCCGTAGCATTAATATATCCATCCAACATTCTTTGTTGAATAATATTGTTATCTATTTGCCTATCAATAAAGGCAAATGTCATTTGAAAGTTTGGTTCTTTATCAGCCATATACTAATTCTTTATACGTTAATCTATACTCTAAGTTCTCTAAAAGTCGGTCAAACTTTTCTCGATTAGTGAGTTCTCTCCTATTAAATCTGTAGACAAATTCATCTATGTATTTCTGCATGTGTCTCCTAGACCAATAATGATATACACCGATAACACCTCGTTTAACTACCGACCAAAAGTTTTCTATATGATTAGTAGTGAATGCCCCTTTTCCGTAGAATCCTTTCTTATGGTTTACGTTTTGATGATTATATAACGTATCAGCTTTCTTTCCATAATTCCATTCATCAGTATAAAGATCACTTCCTAACTTGACATATCTTAGGATTAATGGCGAAAGATTTTTAACCTGTGTATTAGGAACGACCTTCGCTATCACCTTTCCACCTTGTTGTATTAATCCAAACACTGGCGTTTTATCTTTGAAAGACCTACCTTGACTTCTTGGAACTTTCTTGTTCCAATGCCTGTTCTTGTTCTTTCCTCCAATAAAAGTCTCGTCGATCTCTACAGTTCCGCTTAATTTACCACCTCCACCCTCATCTTCACTTCCAACATCATTGTCTATTCCTAATGCTTTCCGAATTCGGTGCATCATAAACCATGCTGTCTTTTGTGATACTTTAATGTTTTCTCCTAGCTGAACGGAAGAAATACCTTTTTTGTAGGATAAAATCGTCCATATTGCTTCAAACCAACTAATCAAAGGAATTCTTGTTCCTTGAAAAATAGTTTTTGTCTTAACATCGAAGTATTTTCCTGTGTTTTTACAACGATATTTATTATCTTTGCACTTGTAGACTTTGGAAGTTTTATCGAATGGGGAAACTACGTTTCCATGCCACCGTCTTTCTTCCAAATAATCTATGCAGGATTGCTCTGTTGGAAAAGCCTTCCGCAAATCTGATAGGGATGTGAATCTACTATTAAACATAAGAACACTTTTTTATATCACAAATATAGTAGTTATTTACATAATATCCAAATAATATTTGGGAAAATTTTCTATTTTGGTGTAATTAAAGTATAGTTGCCT
>NZ_QTMW01000107.1:0-2626 GCF_003604005.1 Bacteroides sp. OF03-11BH
GGCACTTAGACGATACCGACACCACAAATTATTATTATAATTTTTAGTTATAGCTACCGTCTATATGCATTTTAATTAGTTAATAAAAAAGCTCTTTCTAGTTGGTGTTAACTGGAAAGAGCCTGTTTCTTTTTCGACTGCTAAGATAGCAATTTATTTATTAATTTACAAACTTCTATTGTTTTATTTCTGTGCTAAATTATAAATTCTAATTTTGAGATTTAGTGATATTTCTATTATCACCATTATAAAAAAGTAGACTAATAAACTAACTATCGTTCCTATTATGCCTACCATAATGAGGGTAAAAAGCTCTTCTGTAAAATGTTTTTTGCACCTATCATTAAAGCTCCAAATACACAAATAGCATTTCCTATTAATGAAATAATAAGTGCTATTTTAGAAAACACTTTCAGATTTTTCTCTTTTTGAATTTCTAAACCTAAATACTGTGATTTTTCAAATGACTCCATAATGTTTTGCGTTTTATTGGTTAATACTAAATAATAATGTTTCCAGTCTATTAGCAATAACCATACGCCAGTATATGAAAAGACGCAGATAATTGCTTCACGTCCCTTGGCTCACCACAAGCCATTACACACCGAGCAAGAAATCTGCGTCTATGCGGATTCCTCAACGTGTGTAATATATAACTCGTTCATTCTCGAGGTGGTGATTCAGGGACGATTGAGCTATTATATACAAAAAAGCGTACCATCTATTCGATGATACGCTGCAAATATAAGAATAACTTCATAAATTACAAACTGTTACTCCTTCTTCTTTTCCTCCTTGTCTTTATCTTTCTCATCTTCGACTTGATCCGGTGTTTTCCCTTCCGCAATGTGCGCCATCTTTCGGAGCAGTTCATCGAACTGTTCTTTAGGAACAGAAAAGTTAATCTCTAACCTCACTGTTTTAATGTTACTTAGGTCTATTTCTTGTTTCTTTTTCTTTCCCATAACTAAGCTGCATTACGCAAAAGTAAATTAAATCTTTGAGAATCGGTAAAATTTCGAGTATTAAATCGGAAAATATATTCGTCAATATACCTCTGCATATATTTTTTGCTTACATGATAGTATATCCCAAATATCATTCTCTTGAAATGCGACCACACATTTTCGATACCGTTCGTACTAACAACGATTATCTCACCTTCATCTGTTGCATAGGTCGTACCATAGAAATGTTTTTCATGGTCTACTGACCTTTGTACATACTTCCCATGCAGTCCACTGTAATCCCAACCATCAGTATAAACAACACTACCTAATTCAACTTTTTCTTTGATAATCGGAACTATAGTTTTAGCTTGTGTATTGGGAACAACTTTGGCAATAACTTTACCACCTCTTTCAAGTATTCCGAATACAGGAACTTTATCCTTATAGCTACGTCCCTGACATTTCTCTACTTTCTTATCTTTGTGACGATTCTTGTTTTTACCACCTACAAATGTTTCGTCTATTTCTACTTCACCGGATAATTTATGGTTGTTTTCCATAGACATATATTGTCTAACTTTCTGCATCATTCCCCACGCTGTTCTTTGCTTAATCTTTAATATTGAAGCAACTTGGCAGGAAGAAATCCCTCTTGTATGAGTTAATAGTAACATCATCACAGAAAACCATTTTCTCATTGGCATCTTAGTTTTAGCAAATGCAGTTCCGGTTTTTACATCAAAGTATCGTCCAGTATTCTTGCATTTGTATTTCCCATTACTACATTTGTACACTTTAGATGTCGGGTCAAAAGGAGAAATTACCTTATCTCCCCAACGCATCATCTCAAAATACCTGATACAACTTTCTTCATCGGGAAAGTTCTCATAGAGAGTTAAAAGAGTAAAATCAGTTTTCATAACGTCAAATTTTTAGCTATCCAAATATACTAAAAATCAACGATATTAGCAAGTGATTTGCAATATATTTTCAAGGAAGTTTTTCGCAAGGATGCTAAAGAACATTCTTATACAACATATAGAGCAATGTACTGCTTATAGTTTATAAGCAGTACATTTGCAGATAGTATCAACCTTTAAAATGATAAAAAATGGATAAAAAACAAAGTGATGAAATTGAACTAAAATTGAAAGGTGCTTTATGTTCAATATGTAAAAGATCAATACTGCCTTACTATCACCCCAGTGGTATTCCTATAGATAACGCAGCAGAAATTAAACGAAATTATTTCGATAAGATTGATATATCAAAAGATAATATCAAAATTGAGTGTACATATTGTGGGTATATTATGTTTTTTAATAAGGAAACATTACTCAACCAAGTTTTTTGAGCATGATGTAATTTTTACAGTTGTTATTCTTGGCGGGTCAAGAGGAAAATCTTCATCGGTTGAATACCCCCATTTAAGGATTCTTTCTGATGAAGATTTCATCTCTTTCGCCATTTCTTCATTAGTTTTCCCCCAACAATCTAAATTCTCTTTTGCAATTCTAACAGCAGTTAATCTATTGTACGCTGCAAATTCATTCACTAGTCTTTCTAAAAGTTCTTCTTTCTTTTCCATAATCTTTAATTTTAATTGTTTATAAAAAAAGCCCGGATTCTCCGAGCTATAACTTTTTGTTATACGGTGTCAGTATCGTCTAAGTGCC
>NZ_QTMW01000108.1:0-2529 GCF_003604005.1 Bacteroides sp. OF03-11BH
GTAAGCGTCTCCGCGATTCTATATAGTGTATTAAAATAAAAAGGCTAATGATCCCTTTTTAGTCATTAGCCTTTTCCCATCTGTCAGGAAGCAGTTCCCTGTATTTTTCAATTGGTGTGTTCGGTTGCCATTCGGCTGTTCTGTTTATCACATCCGTGAGATACTCAAATAAATTCACTTTATGCATCCTACAAGTGAGTGCTATTGTATAGAGTATGGCGCCTCGTTCGGCCCCCTTATGGCTGCCGAAGAACAATGAGTTTTTTCTTGATAAGGATATGTACCGGTTCATCCGTTCAACCATATTGTTGTCCAGATAAGTGTCACCATAATTAAAGATGTCCACCACTGCATTCCACTCATTGCGAAGATAGGTAATGGCTTCCTGCAGTTCGCTCTTAGGTAACAAATCCCCCCGTTCTTCTATTTCATCAAGCACATCTTTTATTTCTCCGAGTATGTCCGGCGCATACTTTTTTCGATGCATAAGATTCTGTTCTACCGTCCATCCCTCAACCCCAACTTTATGCTTATGCTCGTTTTGATAAAGTGCGTTTATCAGCTCCACGATCCTTTTTGCATCCGGGTCCTTCTCACCGCAATCTATAAATTTCCGTTTTATATGTTGCAAGCACGGGATGCGTGTGATATTGGGATAAGCATCGCTTTCGAGCTTCCGGTAAGGTGAGTAACCATCGCTTTGTATGATACCTTTGCAACTGCCTAATTCGTTAAGAATAACTCTTTCAGACCGGGAGCCGTCATCATAGAGCAAGTATATCATCCTGGTGTTTATGCCGACAACCACCCAAAGGTATCCCTTCCTGACTCCTTTTCCCTTGCTGTTCTTTTCCGGGACGAGTATTTTGTAATAGGTTTCATCGGCTGCCTTATAAGGATCACTCAAAGCTGTCTGCCGGATGCACTTATAAAGATTTTCGAAGAGGTCTGAGGCTTTCTCTATCAACTTATGAGCCGTAGGTTTCTTCAGCGTAAAGCCATGACTCTCGAAGTAGTTGATGATTCTTTCAACAGGTAGCGATTGTATATAACGTAATTCCATCAATCCGGCAATAAATGAACCGTCATAGCTGGAATTCAAGAAGGCCGAAGCCGGTGTTTTTCCCTCAAACAGGCGACCTTCTTGCGTATAGGTGTGTATCTTGTAGACATGCTTGATGAAGCGCATGGGTACACATTCATAGCGGACGCATATTCTGGGAACAGTGGTAAACAACCGGGCCTTATTGATGTCAAAATCGGGATCATCGGGATAAACGACATGTTCTTCTTCCTCCATCTCATAATGCATGTCACGTTTGGCCCCATTGTTCTTTCTTGCTTTACGCTTATCTGCTTTTTCCGCTTCTATCTTCTGCCGCTCTTCTTCGGATATGGCAGATTGGGGAGCCTGTTGCTGTTCGGATGTGTTGGATACAAGTTTGGCGAGTCCCTTAGTAAGGCGCTGTTGCTTGCTAAGAGATTCGCCTTTTTGAAGGAGTGCCTCTTTAAGGGAAGAAACCTCCTTTATCAAAGCATCTATTTGGTCCAAGAGTCTGTTGTTGTCATCTCGTAATCCCTTGATTTGTTCCTTCAATAACTCTATGATCTCATCCTTTTTCATGGCATAAAGATATAAAAAATCAACGAATTGGCCAAATAAACCGGATGATATCTTTAGCGCAAATATCTAATAATCAGAATGTTGAATTAGATCCTAAAACGTTTTCTCAACCGTACAGACTTTAATGACACTCCATTTAAGATAAAAGACAAAACCTGATAAGAAATCTCGTAATTGCCTGTATTGGGGTTAAATGTCGGTAACTCAAAACTTCCACCTTCGAGGCGCTTGTAGTACAGAAGAAAGCCATCGCCATCCCAACGCAGTATTTTTACACTTTGTCGGTTTTTACCAAAGAATAAAAAGATATCTCCGGAAACGGGAGACAAGTCCTTCATTTCCGATCGTATAATTTTGAATAAACCGTCAATGCCAAGGTTCATACGAACAAAGCCCTGGTACAGATAGTAGCGATTGGCTGATGTTAGAGAATACATGGATCTCCCTCCTTTCTTTCGTAATCGCGCAACATTTTAATAACACCACCGGGTGTGGCCCGTTTGACCGAAATGGTGGTTCCACTGTTAAAGGTGATTGTGATCCCGGCAAGACTAAACTCTTCTTCCGACAACATGGCGGGTGCTATTTGAGTGAATGAAGGAGAGGAAGTTGTCGGTTGGGAGGGTTCAACGCCGCCATAATAATCACGGACCACATCTGCCTTGGCTTGTTTAACGCTATAGCCCCGTCTGAACATCCAGGAACTCATACCACCAAAAGTGGTATGCTGATCGCGGCAAACATCGGCTAAAGGACAATTGTAGTCTACTTTCAATACTTCAAGGAAATGTTTCCAAGTTTTTCCAAATCGATTTTCTGCTAAATCCATAATGCTTCATTTTTATACATAGCAAAAATATAAGAATGAAAAAAGGGCGACAAGATAGAATCGCGGAGACGCTTAC
>NZ_QTMW01000109.1:0-2497 GCF_003604005.1 Bacteroides sp. OF03-11BH
AGTGCGCCCAGAATGGTCGCTTAATAAATACTTCTTTAGCAAGAAGTTAGGATTGGGTTCGATATAATCCTATCGTCAATCAGTTTATCCAAAGGGGAAACCCGATGGGGAGTGTAGCATACTGATTAAAGCTCCAAGTCCACTAATAGTCAGGTGGCGACTGAGGGGCAAGACGAAAAGACATACATAAGGATGAAGCCTTGATTGGTTGAATGATAGTTCAGTGGTACCAGATCTTGCAACAACGGAAGACTATTATACATACGTTGTTTCATAGTACTCTGCCTATTTTGTGCGTTAGTGCAGAGCATAAAGAACCGACTATGACACAGCCGCAATAAGCGGACAAGAACGAAAGTCGCATCCGACAGTATGTCGTGCTAATAGTTATTAAGAGAACTAACTGGGGATTACCTAAGTCGGAACGCTGGAACAAACAGCTATAAAGAAAGCTTTTGAATATCCGATATGGTAACGGAACTTCCGTAGTAGTCTGAGCAAGGGAAAGCCTTGTACATGGCGAAGGGAAGTAGTCTGTAACTTTAATACAAACAACGGAAAACGTGAGAGACGTATGAGAAATCCAGAGCAAGTATTAAACATTTTAGCTGGACACAGCAATGAGCCCGAGTATAAATACGAAAGGCTTTACCGTATTCTATTCAATGAACAGATGTTCTTTGTCGCCTACCAACGTATGTATGCAAAGCCGGGCAACATGACACCCGGCACAGATGGCAAAACTGAGGATGAGATGAGCATTGATAGGATAAACAAACTCATAGAGAGTATAAAGGATGAGACTTATAGTCCCAATCCTGCAAAGAGAACTTACATTCCGAAAAAGAATGGGAAGATGCGTCCGTTAGGAATACCGTCTTTTGAAGACAAATTGGTTCAAGAGGTAGTAAGAATGGTGCTTGAAGCCATATATGAGGGACACTTTGAGTGGACATCACACGGTTTCAGACCAAACCGAAGCTGCCACACGGCACTGAAAAGTCTACAAAACAATTTCAACGGTGCAAAATGGTTCATCGAGGGAGATATAAAAGGCTTCTTTGACAACATAGACCATGATGTGCTGATAGAAATAATGAAAGGCAGAATAGCAGATGACAGATTTCTTCGTCTGATACGGAAATTCCTCAATGCAGGGTACATGGAAGAGTGGCAATTCAACAAGACTTATTCAGGGACACCGCAAGGTGGTATCATAAGCCCTGTTTTGGCAAACATATACCTAGACAAGTTCGATAAGTACATGGATGAATATGCCAACAAATTCAATAAAGGGACAGCAAGAAGCCGCAACAAGGATATTTGCAAACTCAACAGCAGAGTACACTACCTAAAACGTAGGATAAATGAAGTAGAGGATGTAAACGTAAGAACAAGGATGGTAGAAGAACTGCACGAAAAGCAGAAGCTGATACTTACAATGCCAAGTGGCAATGATATGGATGTAAACTTTCGCAGGTTGAAATACGTGCGCTATGCCGATGATTTCCTTATCGGAGTTATCGGAACGAAAAACGAATGTGAGAGAATCAAAGCAGACATCACTAAGTTTATGCAGGAAAAGTTAAGGCTGGAGATGTCACAGGAAAAGACTTTGATTACAAATGCACAAGACAGCGCAAAATTTTTGGGTTACGAAATATATGTCCGTAAAGACTATGCCACAAAGAGAAACAGTAACGGAACAGTGCGCAGATACTTCAACGGGAATGTGATACTACACGTTTCAAGAGAAGTAATCAAGAACAAGCTGCTCAGCCTCGAAGCCATGAAAGTTGTCACCAAACACGGCAAGGAGACATGGGTGTCAAAAGGCAGGACTTATATGATTGACAATGAAGCGCACGAGATTGTATCTCAGTTTAATACCGAAATACGAGGGTTCTACAACTATTACTCAATAGCAAACAATGCATCGGCTTTGGGACGCTCTTTCGGCTGTATTATGAAGTTCTCCATGTACAAAACTCTTGCTCAAAAGCTGAATATGTCAGTGAGAAAAGTCATTGAAAGATACCGCAAGGACAATCTCTTTGCAGTGCCTTTTGTAAACAAGGGAGGAGAAACCAAGTACAGGGTATTCTATAATGAGGGATATGCCCGCAAAACGGATTGTGAAACAGCCCCAAGTGACAATCTGCCGTACATGTTCAAAACGCCATCGTTGAGTCTGATAGAAAGGCTTACAACAAAAACGTGCGAACTATGTGGCAAGCACGGAGAAGTGGTAATGCACCATGTCCGCACACTCAAAGAGTTAAAAGGTAAAAATGACTGGGAACGCAAAATGCTCTACATGCACAGAAAGACTTTGGTTGTATGTGCGGAGTGTAACGCAAAAATCCAGAGATGTGTCAAGTAAGATGATGTTACAGATGGAGAGCCGTATACATGGAGACGTGTAAGTACGGTTCGGGGGCAGGTAAGCGAAAACCTACCGCTGTAAAGCGGAAAGGCGTTGTTTGCCGAGCCTACA
>NZ_QTMW01000011.1:0-191151 GCF_003604005.1 Bacteroides sp. OF03-11BH
TATTTATTCACAATAGAAGAAGTACCACCAAATTTGACGAAGAACCATCAGAATAAAAAATAATTGTGCGTATAAGATGTTTCTCATGTAAATGAATGTTATTTATACGGTTAGGATAATAGCAAATATAAGGAATTTATTTTATTCCGCGCATATTTTCATCGGTAACGGAGGACTTATACAATTGTGGAATAGTCAAAATTACAAACGATAATCTACGATTTCACCGTCAACAATCAATTTACCATGTTTCTTTGTTTTTTTAGCGGAAGCAGGAATACAAACAATAGTTACGGCATTGTCCGGGTTCAGGATAATGCTTGTTTCGCCGGTACAATTTTTCTTTATGTATTTTTTGGATACCAGATCGTACAAGTCCGTCGGTTCCGTAAAGTGTTGATTCAAAGTTACCTCTTTTGCTTCAAAATAAGGATTGAATAAAAGATAAGTAGGATATTTTCTTGTGGAATAAAAGTCTGTGGCATTACAATCCAATTGAAGAATACATTCCACATTAGTAGTATCTACAATAGAGGCTAGCATACCCACCCAGGCCGAGCCATACAAGCAAATATCTGTAGCTGAAGACATGGTTTTTACTTGATCCCCAATAGCATAGGGACCCTCATCGGACAATAATCCCTGGAACGGTTCAAAATGATTGCCATGATACAAATCCTTCCTCAATCCTTCATAGCAAATGACGTGTTGAGGATCACCTTCCCAGATAGAACTCGACTGACGGTTGCGGGGGTGCTCGTCTGCATAAAATAAGCGGCAGGCGTTTGCCAGGTTCAGCATCCACTTGCCTATTGTGGAAGCATAAGCCGGGTTGTATTTTACAATTGGGACAAGTGCGGCAGCTTGTGAAAAGGTGTTCATGGCAAAAGCATATTGTTCATCCTTTTTTTGTCCTACCAATCCGTGTACGTCGTATTTGTTCCAACGCTCACACATCACTCCCCATCCGTCACGGTCTGAATTATTACCGTCGAAGCACCAGTTCAGCATTTTCAGCTCATCATAAGTAGTTCCAAGTTCCGCATTCATGCACACTGCCAGATAAGCCCCATAGGGCATCATTATCTCATAGAAAGTACCTTCTTTCTGGGGACGGTTTTGCAAGAATGCCATGCATTGGCGTGTAGCATTCAGATACTTTTTATCTCCGTATTTAATCCAGGAGATGTATTGCAACCAAGCAAGTCCTGCGGCTGCATCCGGTTCACGCCATACTTTATTATGGTACCCTTTACGGTTCTTAAAGTTGAAGGCGGTGAAGTTGAAGTCCGGATATTCTCTACCTTCACTCAAGTCTTGGATAGCAGCATACCAATTGTCAACAGTGATCTTCATCGGCTCCTGCATCTCTGTTTTTTGAGGATATAAATCTACCAGCATCGAATAAGCCATTGCCGGCCATATCTCGTACCAGAAACTTTCTCCGGCTTTCCTGTCGAGGCCGTTCAATATAAGATTGGTTCCGTTCTTCTTGTTGAAGAATTGTCGTATCATTGATACATAATCTTTTCCGTCATCATTGCTTTTGTCTACTCCTATCAGACTTGCACTAATGAGTGAGCCCATAGTGGGAAGAGATTCATAAGAATTTCCTCCTAACCGTCTTTTATCTACGTAGCTTGGAAGTCCGAAAGTGCGGAATGGAAAGTTTACTTGCGAATCGTCCCACCAGATAAGAGGCAGGTTCTGCCCTTTGGCGTTGAAATCGTAAAATAGTCTGTCCTGTTTCGTGGCTATATCTTTCCAGTTTTTCATTTTATAGGGGAAAGGTATATTGGGCATATACTGTACTAAGCGGATCTCTTTTTGTTCTATCGGCTTTTGTGCCGGCAGGTTGTTGAGAAAGAAAAAACCTGCTACGAGAAATAATAATGTCTTTTTCATGGTCAGTTGGTTGTTAAAAAAGGGCGGATTTTATAATCCGCCCCCTCATTTTATTCATATTAAAAACCCGGATTTTGGGAAAGAATATTGTTGCTCTTATCCCTTTCACCTTGCGGTATCGGAAACAGATAATCTCTGTCGTCCCTAAAATTGGCACCTTTCGAGGTATTATATTTGGTTGCATAAGCACGCATAACGGTTCCGAAACGTTTTTGTCTCATCAGATCATCCCGTCTCCATCCTTCCATCGCTAATTCACAACGGCGTTCCTTCCAGATGATTTCTTTCAGACGCTCTTGGTCGGTTTCTGTTATGTCGGGCAGTGTATTAGTTGTTGTAGCAGGGATATACGCCTGTTGATCTCTTCTCGGATCTATCGGATTAGTTTTGCGGGCTCTTTCTCTTACATCATTCAGGTAAGGAAGTGCAAGCCCTGGTTTTCCATTTTCGTTTAATACTTCGGCATACATCAAGAGAACATCGGAATAACGGATCAAACGAATGTTGTAACTAATCATCCAGACGTCGAAACCTGTTTTTTCTACTGCTGGCACAGTCATCTTGTAATCATGATAACCGCTTGGAGATTCAGCATTGTCCTGCGCTTCAGTATCACCTTTATATCTATCACCAGTTTGTGTGAATACATAAGTAATACGTGGGTCATCTGCGTCAAAGGCATCATGGAGATCTTGGGTTGGTACGTGAAATCCATATCCTTGATAACCGGAGATGCGTCTGCTTGTGAAGAAGTGAGGGACATTGGTACCTGTGGCTATGTTTTTGTCATATACTTTGTTAGCAATCTCAAATACTGATTCCGAGCTGTTTTCATATTCAGTACGCCAGTTCATGCCGTAATCGCTCAACAATGTATAGTCTTTGTCTACTTCAATAATATCATGAAGTACAGTTTCGGCAGAGGCAAAATCACCTTTGAACATGTATGTTTTAGCAAGCATTGTTTTAGCAAAGCCACGTGTTGCACGATAAGCATCATCTTCAGAGTAATCTCCTTTTGCAGGAAGTGCGGAGGCATCAGTTAAATCATTTACAATACATTCATATACCTTCTCCAATGGGGAGCGGGGTATTTGCAGTATTTCAGCGGGTTGCATCGGCGTAGTGATTAGAGGCACTTCTCCGAATGTAGTGACCAGACAATAGTACCCGAATGCTCTCAATGCTTTTGCCTCGTTTGCATAACGTTTCAATAGTTCTTCGTTTCCTATTGCATCAGGAGCATAATAAATCACATCGTTACAGCGATTGATTAATCTGTACAGAATCTCCCAACGACGTCCTACTTCACCATTGGTTGTGTAGATCGTAAAGTCGGACAAGTCGCGTACTTCGGCACGGTCACCGTCATTTCCTCCTCCTTTTAGAGCATCATCCGTACTGCAATCACCTACAAAATAATGATTTAATGCATATTCATTCCAAGTTGTACGTAATTGAAGATAAGCTCCAGTCAAGGCTTGTTCAATATCGCTTTCCTTCTGATAATAATTATCGCTTGTGGTTTTACCATAACTTGGTTCGTCGAGAGAGCAGCTATACAACCCCACTCCGGCAAGAGCCCAGCATATTATAAATAATATTTTTCTCATAATGTAATGTCTTTTTAGCTAGATTTAAAATTGCAAATTAACTCCAAAAGTGAATGTACGTGAAGACGGATAACGTGTAGTATCCACTCCCATATCCAATGGGTTATTGATACCCAGTTCCGGATCAAGTCCGGAATAACCGGTTAAAGTAAATATATTCTGACCGCTCACATAGAATCTACAACTTGAAAACAGTTTGCTCTTCTGGCAAATGTGACTCGGCAGTGTATAACCTATTTGCATATTCTGCAAACGCAGGTAAGAACCGTTCTCCACATAGAAAGAAGAACCTCTCATATTGTTGTTAGAGTCAGAGTTGGTTATGCGTGGATATACAGCATCCAAATCCCCGTCTTTTGTCCATGCTTTTGTGTAAGCATCCGCCAACGCATTCTGGCGTCCTGCTGAAGCAAGGCTTCCTTTAGCAACGTTCCAGATGTCATTTCCAATAGTTCCCTGGAATGCCATACTTACATCAAAGTTCTTATAACTGAATCCTAAGTTGAAACCATAAATGAGGTCCGGATTAGGATCACCGATAAAAGTACGGTCATCATCATCGTTCAATTCGCCTGATTCTCCTAATTTGGCAAACTTAAAATCACCCGGTTGTGCATTAGGCTGAATCTTGGTACCATTCTTATCCACATAATTGTCTATCTCTTCCTGATTCTGGAATATTCCTATTTGTTTGTACCCCCAGAAACGTCCGATAGGACCTCCTACATACGTACGGCTGGTATTCCCACTCAAATATTCCGATGTAAGTTTGGTTACCTCTGTCTTATAAGTAGACATGTTCAGCCCTACATTGTAATTAAAGTCTTTTCCTATCTGGTTACGGTAGTTGACTACTATTTCAAAACCGGTATTCTTCAAGTCTCCCGCATTAAAGAAGGGGCTGTTAGGGAAGGCGCCAAAAGAAGGAATAGGCATATTCAGCAACATGTCACTTGTTTTCTTTACATAAAAGTCCATACTTACATCAAGGCTGTTTTTAAAGAAAGACATATCTAAACCGACATTGGTTTGCTGGCTGGTTTCCCATTTGATATCTGCATTTCCCACATAAGTCGGGACGTAACCTTGTGAGTACCCGTTTCCAAAGTACCACTGATTCTCATTATTGGTGCCAATCAACGTAAGAGGCGCGTCTCTATCAATTCGTTGGTTACCATTCTGTCCCCAACCTACACGCAGTTTTAAATTGGAAATTGTATTTTCAATGTTCAGGTTCTTAAAGAATTCTTCATTGCTCACTCTCCAACCTAATGAAACTGATGGGAAATAGCCCCAACGGTTACGTTTGGCAAATCTTGAAGAACCGTCGGCACGGAAATTGACTGTAGCAAGGTATCTGTCATCATATACATAGTTGATACGTCCCAGGTACGACAACATAGAAGATGTTTCTTTACCTCCCGAGGTGTTATCTCCGGCTGTTTGTGCATCAAGTATCTGATAGATTTCATCGTTACCTAAAGCCTTTCTCTTAAATGCATTAATGCCTTCGCTGCTGTTCTTCTCATAAGTCATGGCAACCATTGCGTCCAGTTTATGCCTGCCTATTGTCGTGTTGTAGTTAAGGCGTTGTTCCACTTGATAATTAGAAGTAACAGCGCTATTATTATTCAATTGAGTTTCTTTATTATATTTACTTTCCTGATTCGCTAAGTTATCTTCCGAAAAAGTAGACGAATAGACAGGGCGGAAGTCTTTGAAAGTATCATGGTATCTTTCGAAGCTATACTGTACCCGATAGCTCAATCCTTTATACAATTTGATTTGGGCAAACACATTACCAAATACATTGAATATGTCATTGTATCTATTAGGAAGTTCGAGCATGGCTACCGGATTAGGGTCGTAAGACCACTCGGTAGGCGCATATTTGTTATATTCGTAATTTTCAGAAGACGGATCTACCAACGGGCTGATAACAGGGGTAAAAGGATCAGCTTTTTGAATGAAATCGAATGAAGGAATTGCTCCTGCGTCACGTTTTCTTATCTTTGCCAGATTGACATTGGCGCCAACAGTGATAAATTTGTTAATATCATATTCAAGATTCGCTTTAAGTGAAAGTCTCTTGAATTCAGTAGTGATGATTGCACCCTGATCGTCTACATATCCTAAACTTAAAGAAGATCTCGAATTATCTGTCCCCTTACGGATGCTTAGATTATAGTTCTGGTTGAAAGCTGTACGGGTTACTTCATTCCACCAGTTGGTATTATAACCTTTCTGATACTGATTGGTAAACTTATCCTTCATTGAGTTTTGAAAGCTTGCATCATTTTCATACGCTTTCATGATGAAGTTGTAGTATTGGTCGCTGTTCATCATGTTCAATGCTTTATAACTGTTTTTTACACCTACATAAGCATCCAATGTTACAGTCGTTTCACCTTTCACCCCTCCCTTGGTAGTAATGAGGATTACTCCATTAGAACCTCTCGAACCATAGATAGCGCAGGCTGAAGCATCTTTTAATACTTCCATACGTTCAATATCAGATGGATTCAGGCTGCTGATGTTATCCATGAACTGTCCATCAACTACGTACAATGGATTGTTGTCATTGACGGTCCCTAAACCTCTCACGCGGATCACTGCATCCGATCCCGGCTGGCCGGAACTGGCGGCAACAAATACGCCGGCTGCCTTACCTGTAAGTAGTTCGGATGCATTGGACACTGCATAGTTCTTAATATCCTTACTACTTATAGAAGCCAAAGCACCGGTAAGGTCACTCTTTCTTTGAGTACCGTAACCAATCACTACAACCTCATCCAATTCATTATCGGACACTAGATTTACATTGTACGTTCCGCTATTTGTTACGTCTACAATTTCAGTTTTAAAACCTACATACGAGAATGAAATTTTATTTGACGATACTTTTAATGTATATCTACCGTCAAAATCAGTGATAGTACCATTGGTCGTTCCCACTTCAAGAACAGAAACTCCAATTAAAGCCTCTCCGGTATTACTGTCGTATACCACACCCGAAATACTCTTGGTTTGCTGTGCAAAGACATTTGTGCAAACAGCAAGAATAAGAATGAATAATAATAAATGCTTACTCATAGTTTATACACTTAGATTTAATTATATGAAATGATATTTTGTTTATTCGCAATAATCTTACCATCTTTCAGTTCTAATTCTGTTCCGGCGGGGAGTTCCACAATTACTCTTGCGTCGTTGGCCAGGATCTCAACGGAGCCATTTGTCTTTATATTTTTTGCTATATATTCTTTGGCAACAATATCAAACAAATCGCATGGTTGGGTAGCTTGATAAGTAATGGTTTTGGTCTCTTTATGAGGGTTATAATAGAGATAGACCGGATAAGGTTTCTCTGTATAGAAGTCTGTGATATTACAATCCAACCGGAGAATACCCTCCACATTCGTTTGACAAACAATGGCCCCCAAAATACCAACAGGAGAAGAGCTGTAAACACTGAACATGCTTTCCGTCGGATTACCTTTTATCCATTTGGGACCATCGCCGATTGCAACCGGACTAACCCCTTTTAATGATGCTTTTCCATAGTCATCCGTTTTTCGTAAACCTTCATAAGAAACATTATCATAAGTAATGTCCTTCAATTCCGGAGCCCATTGATGTGTTTCATCTATTTCCCCCGGATAGAACAAACGACATGCACTTGCATTGTTCAACATCCACTTGCCGATAGCTTTTGCATATTGAGGCTGATATTTCACCATCGGAATGAAAGGCCAGGCGGGTTTGATACTGTTCATAAGGAATGCATATCCTCCGCCGTCTGTGATACTTCCTTGCAGACCACTTACATCATAATCACCCCATTTTCCTACAATAATCCCCCAACCGGTTCTTCCTGCAGGGCTTTTACATCCGTCAAATACCCAATCAAGAAGTTTGGCTACATCATAGTTAGCCCCCTCTACTGCATTCAAATAGGCTGCCGTATACACTCCGAGTGGTAAAAGAGCCTCGTAAAAACGGCTTTCTTTCTGGGCAAGCAGGGCTTCGATAGCACTCTTACTATGTTGCAGATAACGTGGATCGCCAAACTTATGATAAGCACACAACAATACATAAGCATGGCCACCGGCGGCGTCTTGTTGCAATGGAATATTATTCACCATTCCTTTCATTTGTGCATAGTCAAAATAAGAATAGTCGTAATTTCCATTCAATACGGAATCTGCTTTAACAAACTGCTCCGCAATGCTTTTTTGTATCTTCTCTGCCCCGTCTACATTGGGGAAAACATCGCAAATAGCATAATATAAGGCATTGGGTAATACATCATACCACCAGTCGCGGCCATAGCCTCCTCCTAAAAGGGCTACTGACGGAGTCGTATTGTTCATGACTATATTCCAGCCGTTATCAGAATTGAAATAATTCTGCACCATTTTTACATAGTTATATCCGTCTTGATTCGTCTTGTCAATCCCTACAAGGCCGGCACCAAGAATAGCAGCCAATGAGTTCAGACTTTCATGGAACTCTCCGTTATTGGCATTCTTTCCCTGACGAATATCTTTAATGGCAGTATATAAGCCAAATGTAGTCTGGTCCATATTTCTGCGGGCGTCATCTAACCAGATTAATGGTCCGACTTCACTTTTATTATTCCAGTCAAAAATAAACTGGTCATACTTTTGGGCTTTTTGCTTCCAGTCCAGCATTTTATAAGTTTCAGGCATATCAGGCATAGAGTCTACCCTATGGATGGAAACCTGCTTTACCTTTTCACCAAAGTTATTTCCGTTGCCCGAGCAAGATGCCAGAAAACAAACGGTCATAAGTACAAAAACACCTTTACTTGTCATTTTCATGTTCAATAGTATCAGTTTGATTAGTAATATTCTTAGCCAAAGGATATGCCGCTAATTGTAATCCGGCAACAATCACCAGCGCATATTTCAATGCAAAATCCTGCGATACACAATAAGCAAGGAAGATAAACAGTAGTAAACCGAAAGCTCTTCCAAGGAAAAGGCCGAACTCATGACTTAGGATATATGCATAATCGTTTCTATTCTCAATCTTTGCAACTGCATCAATTGTTCTCATCATAATGGGGAAGTAAGCCAGGTCGAACAAAGGCTGGAATATCACTTTGCAAAGGACGAAAAGGATCACTCCCGTAGCAGAGAAGAGAATACCGTTGAATAGTGTACCGACAAAGAATACGATTAGTCCTCCTACAAATATTTTCAAACGGTCTTGCGGGCGGGCCATACGTCCTAATACATACACCAGGACAGCGGTCAATGCTCCGCTAACTCCCTGAATCAATCCTAACGCTCCTTCATCTCCTACCAGCTTCAATACCAATATAGCCGGTGCCGTTACTAAAAAACCTTGAACCATTCCTTTCAATCCGGCTAGCCACAGCATTTTTTTCCAAAGTATGTTGAAGCGGAAATAGAGGAAGTTCGTTTCTTTGGGGTTCTCGAATTTACCTTTCCACAGTGTCATGCAGGCGATAACGGTAATGACTACTGCTGCCATCGTAACTACACAGTAAGAGGTATTGATATTGAAGAGGAATCCGAAAACTTCTTTTCCATCTATCTGGCTGATAAATGCGCCTATAATTAAAGGAACACCGATGGAGGTAATAGAAAAGAAGAAAGACTCTAGTCCGAAGAAATAGTTACGGCTGTTGTCGTTGGTATTATAGAGAGCCAGCAGGTATCGGTTGGTCCAGAAGAAACCAGAAGCTGCTCCCATTAAAAAGCCGGCCAGACCAAGTTCGACGAAGCCAAGTGACTTGATAGTCATCATACCGAACATGGAAATGCCACTTACCAGGATTCCTACCGAATAAAGCGTCTTCACACTGTATTTCTTTAGCAGATAACCGTTAACAAGAGAGGTAGTAATGATGCCTATATACATTGCCAGCTGATAAAAAGCAACCATCACGGGGTCACTCGTATTTCTCATGATATAGGCTCCCACAAAGATTTCTACTATCGGTAGTACCAATGCATAAAGCATATTGGTAACCAACAGTGTTCTCATGTTAGGTTCCTGTTGCTTAAAGAACAGATATTCTTTTTTCAGTTTATTCATTACTTCTTTTGTGTCTGTTTTTTTAATACGTTTAATATCTCTGAAATGGAAAGCTCTGCCTTACAAATCACTTCATCGCTTGCTCCATAATACATGGTTATCGTATCGCCGTCCACCAAATGCCCATTAGTGAAAACTACATTTCCGAAGAAACCTGTTTGCTCATAAGCGGCGATAGGTTCCATGATAGGTTCTTCACTTCTTGCAATCACTTTCGATGGGTCATTTAAATCGAGTAATAAAGCCCCCAAGCAATAACGGTGATTAAAATCGGCTCCATGATAAATCTCCAGCCAGCCTTCTTCTGTCTTTATTGGAGCTGCCCCTGCCCCTACACGTGCGCAATCCCACATTCCGTCACGAGTGGTTGCCACACATTTGTGATTTCCCCAATGCAAGCGGTCGGGCGATTCTGCCAACCATATATAATTGCCACCAAGTTCGGGACTGCTTGGGCGATGAAGAGCGAAATACTTGTCACCTATCTTCTGTTCGAACAATGCACAATCTTTATTATGCGGTGGGAATATCATTCCATGCCGTGTATAGTTTTTCCAATCATTGGTGTGAATCAGTCCGACCCCTACAGCTACCGACGATACTTCTGTGAAAGTAAGGTAAAAACCATCTTCGGTTGTTGCAACACGGCAATCCTCAATGCCGAATGCTTCCAGCTCTCCTTTTCCGAAAATGGGTGGAAATTCCGGTTCATCTTTGAAGTGAATACCGTCGGTACTTGAAACCAATCGTAAGTAAGACATCGTAGTCAGATAATTCTTTCCTTTGTAACCGATAACGCGTGGGTCTGAAGCATCCAAATCGGGATCATTCTTTAAAAACGAAACCACTTCTATTTTTCCTTGTTCATTGTATATAGGAAAACTGATAATTCCTTCTTTCTGTATAGGTCTCTCTGCGACGCGCAAAAGTAACCAAATTTTGCCTTGATATTTGAAAACTCCGGGATTTAACAAACATGTAATTTCCATTCCGTTGATTCCCGCTTTTAAATCTTTTGGAGCCAGTAGGGGGTTCTGCTCACATCTTTTAGCTATATCCATAATATTTCGATTAGTGATTATTTCTGTGAACAAAAGTATGAGATGAGAGACAGGAAAGCGTTTACTATATTCTCAAAGAGGTGTACACATGCTCAAGAACATGTTTTTAAGAGGATGATATTAGGGAATGATTTTAGAAGAGGCAGAGATATTCGTATTTATATGCTGTTGCTATTTAAATACTTGATTTATAGATGGATGCGCAGTTCGTTGAAGTGTATTATATTCTCATAAGTGTATAGTATAGTTTCTTTGAGGAGTGCAAAAGAAACATATAAAGATAAAAAAATAAGAGGCCAAACTCAAAAATATAATTTGAGGAAGCCTCTTGTTTTTTCTTTTTAATAAAAATAATACTGTAAATCCTATTTCTTCACGTACGGATAATCTATCGTACATAATCTGTCAGAGTTTGTTTGATAGAGGTGAAGCCGTTAAAAAGAAATTTGTTAGACAGCCTCTTTTCGTTATCGGTTTGGTATACTGTCTTTATAAATAGTAATTGTCCTTTTTCTTGTTGAATCATTCTTGATACTGGTTACATCTCCCCGGGTCGTGAAATACACATAGTTTCCCAGATCGAGAAAACGGTACACTTTCACTCCGTCGTGCTCGAACAGATAACTGACTTCATAAGTCTGGTTATTTTCCGATTTTCCGCTTTTCAGTGGAATACCTGCATAGCAGGAAGCTAGTCCCGTTATGCAGAAGAAAAGAATAAAGGTCCGAATCAATGTTTTCATAATCATTTCTTCACGTGAGGATAATCTATCGTATAATGTAATCCGCGGCTTTCCTTACGTTCCATTGCTTGGCGCATAATCAGATAACCCACATTCACCATATTACGCAATTCGCAGATTTCTCTGGACGCTACGCTGCGTTTGAACAGGCTTTCAGTCTCTTCGTAGATAATATCGAGTCTGTCCCAGGCACGTTTTAGACGGAGGTCGCTGCGGACAATACCTACATACGTACTCATAATCTGGTTCACTTCCTTCATACTTTGCGTAATGAGCACCATTTCTTCCGGCGAACGGGTTCCTTCATCGTTCCATTCGGGAATATCTTCATTATAAGAATATTGATCGACCACTTGTAGACTGTGCTTGGCGGCAGCGTCGGCATATACGACTGCTTCTATCAGTGAGTTGGAAGCCAGGCGGTTGCCTCCATGCAATCCTGTGCAGGAACATTCTCCCACGGCATAAAGACGTTCGATGGAAGATTGTCCGTCCAAGTCGACAAGGATACCTCCGCAGAGATAATGGGCGGCCGGGGCTACCGGGATATAATCTTTCGTGATGTCGATGCCCAGGCTAAGACATTTTTCGTAGATATTGGGGAAGTGTTTCTTTGTTTCTTCGGGATCTTTGTGGGTGACGTCCAGATATACATGGTCGTCTCCACGGTTCTTCATCTCGTTGTCGATGGCGCGTGCCACGATGTCACGGGGAGCGAGTGAAAGACGGGGATCATATTTCTGCATGAACTCTTTGCCGTCCATTGTACGCAGTACACCTCCGTAACCACGCATTGCTTCCGTTATCAGGAAAGAAGGGCGGTCTCCCGGATGATACAGGGCGGTAGGGTGGAATTGTACAAACTCCATATCCTTCACCGTACCTTTGGCACGGTAAACCATGGCGATACCGTCTCCGGTAGCGACTAGCGGGTTAGTGGTTGTTTTATAAACGGCTCCTACTCCACCGGTAGCCATCAGCGTCACTTTAGCAAGATAGGTATCTACTTTTCCCGTTTTCGGATCGAGGATATAAGCACCATAACATTTGATGTCCGGTGTCTGGCGGGTTACAGTCACTCCCAGGTGATGCTGTGTCAAGATTTCAATGGCAAACTGGTTTTCGATGACCGTGATATTCGGATGGCGTTGTACGGCTTTAATCAGGCTGTCTTGAATTTCTGCTCCTGTATTGTCTTTATGGTGAAGAATACGGAACTCCGAATGTCCGCCTTCGCGGTGCAAGTCAAATTCGCCTTTCTCGTTTTTGTCAAAATCCACTCCCCACTTAATCAGTTCTTCAATTTGTGCGGGAGCTTCGCGCACTACCTTTTCTACTGCGGCACGGTTACTGATCCAGTCGCCGGCAATCATTGTGTCTTCAATGTGCTTGTCGAAATTATCCACCAGAAGGTTGGTGACGGAGGCTACACCTCCCTGGGCGAAGTACGTATTGGCTTCTTCCAGCCCACTTTTACAGATAAGAGCAACTTTACCTTTGTGCGCCACTTTCAGCGCAAAACTCATACCGGCAATTCCGGAACCGATAACGAGGAAATCGAATTTTCTTACCATAATCTTGTTATTTCTCACCGCAAAGCTACAAAATAAGTTACTTCGTTGTACTTTTCGTTGTCACTAATTCATAAAATTGCTACCTTGCAGGCAAAAATCTGACAAAATGAATCGAATATTTCATGCGCGCATCGCCTGGTACCAATATTTCCTGTTGGTGGTGCTTACTGTGAATGCCGTCGGCGCATTGTGGTGTAAGTATATCTTGGTGGCAGTACTGTTTATGTTGATGCTGATTGTAGTGATCGAACAAATTATACACACTACTTATACATTGACAACAAATGGTGATCTGGAAGTCTCACGTGGTCGTTTTATTCGCAAGAAGATCATCCCGCTTTCCGAAATTACTGCAGTCAGGAAATACCATTCCATGAAATTCGGCCGTTTCTCGGTGACGGATTATATCCTGATAGAATACGGAAAAGGAAAGTTTGTTTCGGTGATGCCTGTCAAGGAACAGGAATTTGCAGAACTACTCGAAAAGAGAATGTTTGAAAAGAAGATAAAAGAGTAACTGATTATATACTATGAAATATCAAGTGATTATCATCGGTGGCGGTCCTGCGGGATATACGGCTGCCGAAGCTGCCGGTAAAGGCGGTTTGAGCGTATTGCTTATCGAAAAGAATAGTCTGGGTGGCGTCTGTCTGAACGAAGGCTGTATTCCTACGAAAACATTGTTGTATTCGGCAAAGACTTATGACAGTGCAAAACATGCATCGAAGTATGCAGTCAATATCCCGGAAGTCTCTTTCGATTTGCCTAAGATAATAGCTCGTAAAAGTAAGGTAGTGCGTAAACTGGTGCTGGGAGTGAAAGCGAAGCTGACTGCCAACAATGTTACAATCGTATCGGGAGAAGCGCAGATCATTGATAAAAATACGGTTCGCTGCGGGGAGGAAATTTACGAAGGGGAGAACCTGATACTTTGTACAGGCTCGGAAACTTTCATTCCCCCTATTCCGGGAGTGGACGCGGTGAACTACTGGACGCACAGGGATGCTTTGGACAGTAAAGAATTGCCGGCTTCTTTGGCTATTGTTGGTGGCGGGGTAATCGGTATGGAGTTTGCGTCGTTCTTCAATAGTTTGGGAGTACAGGTGACGGTGGTTGAGATGATGGACGAAATCCTGGGTGGAATGGATAAGGAGCTTTCCGCTTTGCTCCGTGCAGAATATACAAAACGAGGTATTAAATTCCTGCTTAGTACGAGAGTGGTCGGCTTGTCGCAAACGGAAGAAGGAGCTGTTGTTTCTTATGAGAACGCAGAGGGAAACGGCAGTGTCATTGCAGAAAAGCTGTTGATGAGCGTCGGTCGCCGTCCTGTGACGAAAGGTTTCGGGCTCGAAAACCTGAATTTGGAGCAGACGGAGCGTGGTGCTATCAGAGTTAATGAAAAGATGCAGACTTCTGTGCCGGACGTGTATGTTTGTGGTGACCTGACAGGATTCTCTTTGCTCGCCCATACGGCTGTTCGTGAAGCGGAAGTTGCCGTACATTCCATCTTGGGAAAGGAAGATGCCATGAGTTATCGGGCTATTCCGGGCGTAGTCTATACCAATCCGGAGATTGCCGGAGTGGGTGAAACGGAGGAGTCGGCCTCAACGAAAGGAATCAATTATCAGGTTATCAAACTTCCGATGGCTTACTCCGGCCGTTTTGTGGCGGAGAATGAAGGCGTGAACGGAGTCTGCAAAGTATTGCTGGATGAACAGCAGCGGGTGATTGGCGCTCATGTGTTGGGAAATCCGGCTTCGGAGATTATCACTCTTGCGGGAACTGCCATTGAACTCGGACTGACGGCAGCGCAATGGAAAAAGATTGTTTTCCCACATCCCACGGTAGGAGAAATCTTCCGGGAAGCTCTATAAATGGATTCCGATATCTGGCATCAGTCATTGATGCGGGTATCTTACTTATAAATCGAATATATGATGAGAAAATATATAATCACTCCGGTCTTATTGGCAATAGTTTGTATGGTGATGTGTCGTTGTACATCCAATCGTAAAGCGTCAGTTGCTGCCAATGAATATTTGATTCAGGGCGAACTGGCCAATCTTCCTGACAGCATTGTGATCGGCCTGTACGAGGAAGACGGAAATATTCTCAACTGTGTCTTGAGAGATACGCTTATGAATGGGCAGTTCTCTTTCCGCGACACGGTTTCTACCACACGGAAAATGCTGATTATGTCTGATAACCGGGGCTTCCCGGGTACATGGCTGGAAGTGTGGATCGCACCGGGGGAATACATCGAAATCAAGGGGCAGGATAAACTAGTGAAAACATGGGAAGTAGTAAGCGATGTGCCGGAACAGCAGGAAGAAAATCGCTTTACGGCTTGCGCGATGGCCCAACAGAAAGAATTGATGCAATACATGGCAGCGGAATATGACTGGCAACGGATGATGTTCATAGACCATCCGGGCGACCGGGAGTTTGAAAGTCAGGCGTGGGCCAAGATAGATTCTATCCGGAAACTGTCCATGCCGTTGCAGCAGGAAATCTGGAAAAAGGAAATGGAATACATGGAAGAAGCTCCCGTCTCCCCGGTGTGGATGGATAGATTATTGTTGTTTGCTTCCATGATGAAATATGAAACCATCATGCCTTATAAAGAAGAGGTGAAAAAACTCTATGCCCGAATGTCTGAAGCCGATAAACAAACAGGCGACGGACAGGAGATTACAGCCTATGTTTATCCTCCCGCTACCGTAGGAGTTGGAGATATGATGGTGGATGGAGACCTATATGATGCGAATGATTCTCTCCGTCATATTTCCGAGTTCAAAGGAAAATTCATCTTACTCGATTTCTGGAGTAGCGGGTGTGGTCCTTGCGTGGAGTCGATACCTGAAATGGAGAAGGTGATGGATCTGTACAAGGATAAAATGACTGTGATTAGTATTAGTGAGGACCCGAAAGCACGTTGGAAAGAGTATATCAAGACGAAAGGAATGGGCGGTAACCAGTGGAACGAACTTCGTAAAGGACGTACCGGTCTTGCCCTAAACTATCAGGTACGGGGAATCCCTCATTATGTATTGATTGCCCCTGATGGAAAAATCCAGGATGTATGGTCCGGCTATGGCGCCGGTTCGCTTCTTGGACAGGTAGAGAAAAACTTGAAATAGATAGAGGTAAGATACGATCATTTGTTGATGTCATAAACAGTGTTATATGAAAAAAAGTCTTTTGTTAGTCGCCCTTTCAGTTTGTTTGTTGCCACTTTGGGGACAACAGAATTTCTCCCGGATAGATTCGCTTATCAAGAAGATGCTCCCCGAAGCATCCGAAGTCGGCATATCCGTCTACGATCTGACGGCTAAGAAATCACTTTATAACTATCGTGCGGAGAAACTTTCACGTCCTGCCTCTACCATGAAGCTGTTGACGGCTATTACCGCACTTTCCCGCCCCGAAGCCAACGAGCCTTTCCGCACCGAAGTATGGCACGATGGCGTGATAGAGCATGATACCTTGCAAGGCAACCTGTATGTGGTAGGCGGATTCGATCCGGAATTTGACAGCCAGTCGATGGATTCATTGATAGAAGAGGTAATCACTTTCCCTTTTTCGGTTATTAACGGGCAGGTCTATGGTGACGTTTCAATGAAAGACTCCCTTTATTGGGGCAGCGGATGGGCGTGGGACGATACACCTGCGGGTTATCAGCCTTATCTCTCTCCGCTGATGTTCTGCAAGGGGACTGTACAGGTTTCCGTAGTTCCATCCACGGTGCAGGGCGATACGGCAAGTGTTTCCTGCCAGCCTCTGTCTTCCTATTATACAGTGACGAATCAGACGAAAACACGTACCTCTTCTGCCGGGAAATTCTCTTTCACAAGAGACTGGCTGACGAATGGAAACAACCTCCTTATTTCGGGTAATGTCACTTCGATTCGAAAAGATGATGTCAACATCTATGATTCTCCCCGTTTCTTTATGCACACTTTCCTGGAACGCCTTCGTGGGAAAGGAATCACGACTCCCCAGTCGTATGGCTTTGCCGAATTACCTCGCGACAGTGTGAGAGTAGAGCGTATGGCTTGCTGGAACACTTCTGTGCAGAAAGTGCTGAACCAACTGATGAAAGAGAGTGATAACCTCAATGCGGAAGCATTTCTCTGTCGCCTGGGAGCGCAGGCTACGGGAAAGAAGCAAGTAGCTGCCGAAGATGGTATTGTCGAAATAATGAAGCTGATCCGCCGCTTGGGGCATGACCCGAAAGACTATAAGATTGCCGACGGTTGCGGACTGTCCAATTATAATTACCTCTCTCCTGCCCTGCTGGTGGACTTTCTAAAATATGCGTACTCGCAAACAGAAGTGTTTCAGATGTTGTATAAATCACTTCCCGTTGGTGGGGTGGACGGAACTTTGAAATTCCGGATGAAAAGTACTCCTGCCTTTCGGAATGTTCATGCCAAAACAGGCTCGTTTACGGCAATAAATGCGCTTGCAGGCTATCTGAAGATGAAGAACGGACATGAAGTGGCATTTGCCATTATGAACCAGAATGTACTTTCGGCGGCTAAAGCGAGAGCATTTCAGGATAAGGTGTGTGAGGTGATTATTGGGAAATAGGCTGATATGAATACATTAGCCCGTACAACCAAAGTGGAATTCCGTTGTTGAATCCGATTTCTATGTTGTCAAGGGGCAGGTACTATTTTCCATGGAGGGCTCTTTATTGATTCTTCTATAAAAAGACAATTGTATTCTCTAATAAGCAAAAATCGTAGGATTTTGTTTACCAGAGAATACAATTATACTTGTTTTGAATCGAATACTGTAAATTCTATACTATATATATTATATTTACTTTGAGTATTCAGCCCAATTAGTATTCTTCATATCGCCACTCTTAGCCAACTCTGCGTGCATACCAAGTGCAGCCTGAATAGCGTGTGGAGTCTGTGCCCGGTTACCGGCCAGTTTGAGGTAATCCCAAAGAAGCTCTTTGTAGTCAGGATGTGCACAGTTTTCGATGATGGCTTGTGCGCGTTCTTTCGGGCTCTTGCCACGAAGATCGGCAACACCTTGCTCGGTGATAACGATGTTGACATCGTGCTCCGTGTGGTCGTGGTGGGATACCATCGGTACGATCGCGCTGATCTTCCCTTCTTTGGCCACAGACGGACAAGTGAAGATAGAGATGTAAGCGTTGCGGGTAAAGTCTCCCGAACCACCGATACCGTTCATCATTTTTGTTCCGCCGATATGGGTAGAGTTTACGTTGCCGTACAGGTCAACTTCGATGGCTGTATTGATAGAAATGATACCGAGGCGGCGTACTATTTCCGGGCTGTTTGAGATTTCCGACGGACGGAGAACCAGTTTGTCGCGGAAGAAATCCATATCGTTGTAGATGCCTTCCAGACAGTCATTTGTAACAGTCAGTGAACAGGCGCTACCGAATTTGATGCGTCCTTCGCGAATCAATCCGATCACGGAATTCTGGATTACCTCTGTGTACATTTCGAATGCAGGAATCGTTTTATCACGTCCCAATGCACCGAGTACGGCGTTGGCGATGTTTCCTACACCCGATTGCAAAGGCAAGAAACTGGACGGGATAATACCGCGTTTCATGTCGGCTGCAAGGAAGTCGGCAACATTCTGGCCGATTTTGTCGGTCAACGGATCAGCGGCAGCGAAAGAACGCGCTTCGTCCGGCCAGTTGGTTTCCACTACGCCTATAATCTTTTTCGGGTCTACCTGAACGTAAGGCAGTCCGATACGGTCACTCGGTTTATAGATCGGTATTTCGCGGCGGTAAGGCGGGTCGAGCGGTTCGTATACGTCGTGCATACCCATACCGGATTTGCTGTGTGCGCTGTTCAACTCCACGATGATCTGGTCGGCAAGACGGCAGATGGTCGGGGCGATGCCACCGGCGGCAGTCAGATAAATTTTTCCGTCCGGAGTTACTTCGCAGGCTTCGATGATGGCTACGTTCACTTTGCCCATGAACCCGTAGCGCACTTCCTGTGCCATTTGTGAGAGGTGTATGTCGTTGTAGGCAATCTCTCCGTTGTTCACAGCTTTGCGGAAGTCGGCGTTGGTAGTATAAGGAGCGCGGTAGCGGATGGCTTTGGCACGTGACAGTACGCCGTCACAGGATTCCCCTGTCGATGCGCCTGTGAAAATTCCTACTTGAAACGGGTTTCCTTTCGCATGTTCTGCTTCAGCAATTTTTGCGAGTTCGGCTGTTACAGCCTTGGCCGTTCCGGCGGGAGTAAATCCGCTTAGGCCGATGTTGTAGCCATGTTTGATTAGGCTTGCAGCTTCCGCTGCCGAAATACGATTGAGTGACATAAATAGTAAATTTCGTGTTAAATACAGTTGATATTTTTATTGATAATTAATTCTCTGTTTGTACGGCCTTGTACCAATGCTTGGCAATGACTCGTCACATAATGATTCGAAACTCAATGAGTTTACGGGCTCTCTCAATACTTCCGTTGAAGTATCTCTCCCCAGATAATAGCGCGGCGGGCTTCTTCTGCGGAGTGAATCGTGAAATCATGTTCGTTATCAGTTGATTCGGTGTGAGAGTTATAATGAGAACCTTGTTGGGAATTTCGTTTATCTTGCGCGGCACTGTTTGCCAGGGATGCGGAAACGGATATTTCTTCTTTTTTTCTTTTCTGCTGCGCCGCTGGTTTCGCCGTCTGTTTGGGAGACTGTTGCGGTGGCGTCTGTTTCAGGGGTTTAGGCTGGAATAATTCTTCCAGCGACTTGGGGCCACCCCATGCCTCGGGCATAGGAACTGCATCCGGAGCTACTTCAACGGGGGATGGCATCGGGGAAACGGGGCGTTTATTCTTAGCTTTTTTCGATTTACTATTCTTATTCACCTCTTTGAATATTCCCACAAGAATGACACCTGCTATCAAGAGAAATTTCAAAAAATCTTCCATTGTGTTTCACTGCTAATTAGTTATCTGCCAAAGTTACGTATTTTATCTGGTTCAGGCTAACATTTTATTATGAAAAAAGGGCAGCTTCACAGCTCCCCTTAATTTTTTTAACCTAAACCTTAACTATGAAAAAATCTAATGTTTCTTTCATTGCACAAATGTGAAAAATAAATTTAAATATGCCAAGCATATCGCCTAAAAATGTTTATTCTCTTAACATAAATTACAAATTTGCTTGCCAAATCATAAGTTTTTGCGTTATTTTGATATCAATTCACTACTTATTGAAAGCGAAGCCGTATCTTTGCATCCGAATTTTTAAACTAAGATTTGAGTATGAACGAATTAACGGGAGCGGACTTTAAATCCGCAACTGAAATGAAGGATGACAACAAAAAGTTGTTTATCGAAACCTATGGCTGCCAGATGAACGTAGCCGACAGTGAGGTGATTGCCTCGGTGATGCAAATGGCGGGTTATTCCGTAGCCGAAACGCTGGAGGAAGCCGATGCCGTGTTTATGAATACCTGTTCCATCCGCGACAATGCGGAGCAGAAGATTCTGAATCGCCTGGAGTTTTTCCACTCGCTGAAGAAAAAGAAAAAGCATCTGATTGTAGGTGTACTGGGCTGTATGGCCGAACGGGTAAAGGATGATCTGATAACGAATCATCATGTAGACCTCGTTGTGGGGCCGGATGCTTACCTGACGTTGCCCGACCTGATTGCGGCCGTAGAAACCGGTGAAAAAGCAATCAATGTGGAACTATCTACTACCGAGACTTATCGGGATGTGATTCCGTCGCGTATCTGCGGCAATCATATTTCGGGTTTTGTATCCATCATGCGTGGCTGCAATAACTTCTGCACCTATTGTATCGTGCCCTATACTCGTGGACGCGAGCGCAGCCGTGACGTAGAAAGCATCCTGAATGAAGTAGCAGACCTCGTGGCGAAAGGCTATAAGGAAGTCACCCTGTTGGGGCAGAACGTCAACTCTTACCGTTTTGAAAGACCGACAGGCGAAGTGGGTACTTTCCCGATGTTGCTCCGAACAGTGGCCGAGGCTGCTCCGGGAGTGCGTATTCGTTTCACGACTTCCCATCCGAAGGATATGAGTGATGAAACGCTGGAAGTGATTGCGCAAGTTCCGAATGTGTGTAAACATATCCATCTGCCTGTGCAGAGCGGCAGTTCGCGTATTCTGAAACTGATGAACCGTAAGTATACCCGTGAGTGGTATCTGGACCGGGTGGCAGCTATCAAACGTATCATCCCCGATTGCGGACTGACTACCGATATTTTCTCCGGTTTTCATTCTGAAACGGAAGAGGATCATGCCTTGTCACTTTCGCTGATGGAAGAATGTGGATATGATGCTGCTTTCATGTTTAAATACTCCGAACGTCCGGGAACGTATGCGTCCAAGCATCTCGAAGATAATGTGCCCGAAGAGGTGAAAGTGCGTCGCCTGAACGAGATTATCGCTTTGCAGAACCGTCTGTCTGCCGAATCCAACCAGCGTTGCATCGGTAAAACCTATGAAGTGCTTGTGGAAGGAGTCTCCAAGCGTTCGCGCGACCAGCTGTTCGGTCGTACGGAGCAGAACCGTGTGGTGGTGTTCGACAGAGGTGCGCACCGTGTCGGTGATTTCGTCAATGTGCGTGTCACGGAGGCCAGCTCGGCTACGCTGAAGGGGGAAGAAATCTGATTTCACCACAGAGGACACGGAGGTCTTTTTTCTTCCTTGAAACTCTGTGTCTTCTGCATTCTTTGTGGTAAAACTTACATCATCATGTGTCTCCTGATGGAGAACTTCACAATCGCCATCGCATTGATGGACGCGAATGGAATATCCATCGGCTCATGATGAGTATTATAGCTCACGAGCTTGAGATACCCTTCTTTTTCCGAACGATTCACGTACTTCACCGCCAGATACTCGTCTCCGTCAATCATAAACGACACCAGGTATATTTCCCCGTAAATCACGTTGTCGAAACTGCTAATTTCCTTGTATCCGATAATATCTCCCGATTTCAGTATGGGATACATGCTGTCTCCGTTGACGTAGACCGCCCCGTCGCAGACGGAAATATTGGGAATCCATATCTTCCCCAGTGCATATTGCTGTTTGTTGGTGAATAATGTTTTCAGGTTCGCCGCCGCCGTAATATCGTATAATGTCACGCTACGGTCGTCTATTGGTTCGGGCGTTTTCGGATTGTGTATAATTTCGACTTCTCCCTGTACCAGCTCGCTTTGGCAAAATCTCGGCTGATGTTTCGGATTTCCTTTTCCCAATAATAGCCAGTTATAGTCCACCTTGTCTCCGAATTTGTCAAGCAGCAGACGGAAATCAATACTGTTTCGTGCTCCCCAATTGGTAACTGTTGCTCTCGAAACTTCCAGGTATTCAGCTAGTTCGCTGTCTCTCTTTAAGTTCAATACCTGTTTGGCACGCTTGATGATACCTAATACATCCAAATTTGTATCCATTCTGTTTTTTTTATTTAAAAGACTAATCTCGGATTTACAAATGGCAGCTATAAAAATGGCTGCCTCAAAAATATGTTTACTATATGTTTATAATCAATGATTTGTGAAATAGTTGAGGTTTAATATTGAAAATTGATATTTTATTTATGAAAAATATTCTATCTTTGTCCCATTGATTAATAGAAAACGTTTCAAAAATATAAATTAAAAACGGATATGCCATGCAATACTTCAAGAAAAACACAAAAAACTTGAAATTTTCTCATCCGCCACCTGCGGAAAGCTTACTGATGCCTGTTAACAGCTATTCTCTCAAGTATTAATAGCTATTTCTCTAACCATTAATATCTGAAACGCCAGATGTTAATACCTGGCAATAGGATAACAAAAGGATAACATATTGTATACGAATACTCCGTATTTGAATGATTACAGACCTGACTGATAAAAACTAGCATTTATAATTTATAATTGGATAACAAAATGAAAAGCTCAAAAGTACAAACACTGTGCGTTTGCGGATGTTGCAAACGCTCTCTTCCGGCAAGTGCCTTTTATATCAATAAGAAAACCGGCCTTCCCGGCAACTACTGTAAGGAATGTCGTAAAACTGTCAGCCGGAACCATCGGAAGAACGAGAAACGCTCCCTTGCATGCGACAGGGAAAGCAATTATCCGGTAATAACCTCTACGGAAAATCCCACGTTGCGACGGGAACTTATTCTGCATGCCCTTGAAACCGTAGCTGCCAGCATTGAACGGAAAAGGCGGAAAGTCCGTGAATCGGAATTTGAATCCGAATCAGGTTCTGAATTCCAATCCGAATCAGTCTTTGAATTGGAATTAGAATTAAAATCAGGATCAAAATTAGAATTGGCAGACTGATTTATAAAAACAATTTATATCATGGGACGAATAAAACAAGGGCTTGACTATTTCCCTTTGAATACCGATTTTATGCACGACCGTGTCGTACGCCGTGTGATGAAGCGTGAAGGCGATTCCGCCTTCACGATCCTGCTCTATACCCTGTCTTATCTATATTCGGGCGAGGGTTATTATATTCATGTCGATGATGACTTCTATGACGAACTCTCCGACCAGCTCTTCAGCACGGATAACGATAGTGTCCGCCGGGTGCTTCGTCTGTTTGTGGAGTACGGTTTCTTCGATTCCTCTCTCTACGAACGTTACGGCATCCTGACTTCCGCCGACATTCAGCGGCAGTTCCTTTTTATCACTAAACGCCGCAGCCGCCGTCATATTTCTCCGGACTACTGTCTGCTGCCGGATGAGGAAACCGTACACTCCACCCTTCCGGATGCTGTTGCAGAAACCCCGGATATTGTAACGCAAACCCTCGATACTGTAACAGAATCCCCGGGTACTGCAACAAAAAGCACCTTCATAAAAAGAAAAGAAAAAGAAAGGAAAGAAAACATCCTCCCTAACCCTCCTTTGCCCAAAGGAGGGGATGAGGGAGAAGAAGGAGGAGATTTTTCTAACAGAAAACCGGCGAAGAAGAAACACGAACTGACACAGTCGGATATTGACCGGATGCAAGCTCCTGCTGACGGACACCCGCGCAACCTTTCCGGACTATTGGATAACCTTCGCCTTTATCATATTCCTCCCTCCGAACAGTATGCAATCGTGCTGAAAAGTAATTACGGAGAAATCGGTGGTAAGGTTTGGAAGGGTTTCGGTGTCATTCGGGCAAGTGCCGGAAAGATCAAACTGCCCGGCCATTATTTGTTGAGTGTCCTGAATAACTGAATTAATGAAGGTTATGATGCTGTTGTATTGTGTAATATGTTGTAAATTAGTAATATAACAGCAAGTTCCTATATTAACGAATTTATTAACGCACACTTTTAAAATCTCTTGCACAGACAGAAATAAGGTCTTATATTTGCATTGTCGATAAGCTTAAAGACACAGACAAACTAGAATTATTAACGACTAAAAACTATTACAATTATGCCAGTATTGTACAAACCCTTCCAGTCAACTCTGGAAGACAAAAAAAGCGGTAAAAAACTCTTCTACCCCCGAGTTGTACGTTCGGGAAACGTAGATTCCGCACAACTTTCGAAAGAGATAGCAGCCTACTCTTCCCTCTCTCCGGGTGACGTAAAAAACACACTCGACAACCTGGTGACGGTGATGGGTCAACACTTGCAATCTTCGGAAAGCGTAAGCGTGGACGGTCTTGGTACCTTCCGTATGGTGATGGTGGCTCGTGGCAAAGGTGTGGAAACCTCTGACGAAGTGTCGGCTGCACAGGCTACGCTTACCGTCCGTTTCCAACCGGCGACTACCAGGAACCTTGACCGCACTACCGCTACCCGTTCGATGGTGACCGGTGCGAAGTGTGCCCGTTATGATAAACTTGTTTCCGATGCGGGTAGTGCGGAAGGCGGCAACTCCGGTGGAAGCGACAAGCCCGGTGGAGGCGGTAATGAAGGAGGCGGAGAAGCGCCCGATCCGGCTGCATAAATGGCGTCACAGCAGTGAAGAGTACACAAAATGTAAACGACAAACTTCGTAGGCTTAACTAAACATTTGACTTTTAACTAAACTAGAAATCATCCACTAACATGAGGATTATCAACTTGATTGTGGTGCATTGCAGCGCCACGAGGGAGGATTGTACACTTTCTCCGGAAGATTTGGACTGGTTGCACCGGCGTCGCGGATTCAATGGAACAGGCTATCACTATTATATCCGCAAGGATGGAACAGTGCACCTTACCCGGCCCGTGGAACGCATCGGAGCACACGCCAAAGGTTTCAACGCTCACTCGATAGGTATCTGCTATGAAGGTGGTCTGGACTGCCGGGGACGCCCGACAGATACCCGGACTCCGGCACAACGGGCTACGCTCCGGCAACTCGTTGGGCAACTACAGGAGAAATTCCCTGGCTGCCGGGTATGCGGACACCGGGATCTTTCACCGGACTTGAACGGAAACGGTGAGATAGAGCCGGAAGAATGGATTAAACAGTGCCCGTGCTTTGAGGTGGCAAAGGAATTCAATGAGTTCGGAGCATTTGCCGATAGAACTGATGAGACTGGAAGTACGGAGAAACACAGAGTAACACAACACATTAAAGAACAGAAAGGAGGTAAATGATGGCAATGAAGAAATCAGTATGGGATATGATCCTGAAGGTGGTTATCGCAGTGGCTTCGGCTTTGGCAGGCGTTTTGGGCGCTAATGCGATGAATTTGTAAAGCAGAAAATTAAGTAGTAGTCCTTCCATAGATCATGATTGTGTGAAATGGAAGGACTCTGCTAATTCATTTTGTATTGACTAAACTATTTTATTGATAAATAATAGAAAAAACGAGTTATGAATAATCTATATACGAATAAAAAAATAATACTAAAGAGGCTGTTTCTTATATTATCAGCCTTTTTCGCGGTTTTATCTGCTAAGGGGCAGAGTGAAGATGGAATAAAGCTGGATGTTCCACGACTTGTACCACTTTCCCCAACGGCTACGGCTATGGTGAAATATCAGTCTTATCCTATAGATCATTGCACAGGAGTGCCTGACATAACAATTCCCTTGTATGATATAGTTGCAGGGGAGGTTACCATACCTGTTACTTTGTCTTATCATGCTTCGGGGCTTAAGCCCAAAGAAGGAAGCGGATATGCGGGAGCAGGATGGACATTGAATCTCGAACCGTCTATAGCCCGCCAGGTGATCGGGGTAGCAGACAATGACTATTATGGATGGTTTGATCGATATTTTTCTCAAAATACAGTCCCCGGTGATGAAAGAGACCGATTGATTTATTATGGGGAGATGGTAGATAATAAACGGGATACGCGTCCGGATAAGTTTACTTATAAGTTGCCGGGTGGCGGTGGAAGCGGATATTTTTCAGACAGGTCTTCCCCTCTTATTACTGTGCCTCATAACAGCGATGTGGTAAGGTATGCTGAAAGTGATATGAATATAACAGATGGAAATGGAGTCAAATATCTGTTCAATGGCGTACACGAGACGATGAATGATATTATTACCCGCTGGATGTGTACCTCTATTTGTTCAGCCCGTTATCCACATCCTACATTGGTTAGTTTTCAGTATCAAACCCTTCAGAATCAATGGGAACCTAGTGCTTATTATAATTTGAATGACAGGCTGGTCTTTGATGAAAGGGATAAAGACGGGAGTCCCAAATTGTATCTGATGGAACAAAAAAGCGGTGGCAATAACTATTATCAAATTACGGCAGGCAGATCGTCAGGTTCTTCCTCCTTGCCCAATGCCAATAAAGAGAGCGTTTCGAGCTATGTAGCGAATATGAGTTACCCGTCAGGTAGTTACTGTGCGGAGGGTAGGATGAGTACTACCCGATTGGCACAGGTGAATTTTATGGGAAACAGATTGTCTGTCAGTTATAAAGCAGTAGGTGAAGTGCCTAACAATACAAGTGTATTAGATAAAATGCAAGTGACGGATGAGAATGGAGAACTGGTGCGTACCATTAACTTTTATGTAACTCCCTATAATGGAAAAACCTCTTTGACTAAACTTGATTCTGTACGTATCTCCGCTCCCGGTGTAGAATCGCAAACTTATTCATTCAGGTATGTGGGTGTAAACAGCGTTCCTTCCATCTATACGAAGGCTGTAGATCATTGGGGATTTATGAACGGTTCGGAAGCGAGTGCTAATGGTAGTAAGTTGACAGTGCCGAACTTTTCGAAAAGAATACCTTTACCGGATACCAATAACACGGGAAGAAAAGACACTGTATTATTTGAGAATGCAGTCGGAATAGACCGTGAAGCGTCTGGTAACATTGTGGGTATTCTTGACCGGATAACAGATCCGCAAGGTATTGAAACCTCTTTCTCTTACGAAGGCAATTACGGCGCGTTTCGTGACAATAGCCAACAGCCGGAGTATCGAGACTACCTCTATCCGGTTGGCGGATTGCGGGTGAAGAGTATAGAAACCTATGATCCGAAGACAAGGAAAAGGCTCTGTAAGAATTATAGATATGGCCTGACGGTTATCAATAATGAGAAGTATGAATCCGTTTGGGGCGGCGGTGCTATTAAACACATAGTTACAGAGCGTGATTATTGTTCTACGGTAACGCAAGTAATGGACGACGGGCAAAGCCTTTGGAACGAATATTTGACAGTCTATCATTCGATGCCTGTCTCTAATATTACCTTTCGTAACGGAAGTCCGGTAATGTACAATATTGTCAGTGAAGAGATATTGGGAGGAGGCATTTCACAAAAGACCGTCTATTACTATGATGTGGATGCACATGCTTTTGAGGACGTTCTGCATTGGGAAAGTGGGGAGAATACATCCGCTTCTGTCCGGGAGTTTATGTTGAATCAACCGGAAAGCGTATTGAATCGACTTGGGCGGATGCTTCCCGGACATCCTTATGAACCTTCTGATGATTTTGTTACAGGCTATTTTGAGACCAATCAGAGAAATGGGGCTCTTATGGGTATAGACCGTTTCGACGGGCAAGAGCTAGTGTCATCTACCCGATACGAATATAAAAAAGTAATCGCGGGCCCGTATAATATTCCTGTGGATCTTCCTGTCCGGAAGCTGATAGTGGATGTTGATTTGTACATGAAAAAACCGAATAGCCTGCTTGGCAAGCCGGTATTTGTGGCTGACAATGACAATACCCATTCTGCTACGAATATGAGGACTACTTATTATTTGGATTGTGAAACGTATTGGGCACTTGATAAAGAAACGACACAATATTATTGCAAAGTGAACGGGAGACAACGGGTAATGTCGACGGAAAAGCAATATGCGTATGACGACCGCCATCTCTCCAATCCAGGTTCTTCGTTGAAGCCACGTAGGGTGGACTTTACAAACAGTGACGGCGTACAATTCTCGGATCATTATACTTATCTGGATGGTTATCCTGCCATACTCTCTTTGCATAAACACGTCGAAGACGAGCAATGCACGGAAAAGAGGATCTTGTTTAAGTCCGGCACCTGCCTCCCGGTGAGGGTGCAATTTAAAACTGACCGAATGGCGGACTTTCGTGATGAAGTCGTTTACCAATCGTATGACAGTAATAGTAATGTATGCGAAATTATGGCAAAAGACGATACGCCTGTTCTCTTCATTTGGGGATATCGCAACCGCTATCCTATAGCCAAGATAGAGAATGCTACCCGGCAGCAGGTGAGTGTGGCGCTTGGTTATGATGGAGACATCGAAGACGTTTTCGGTGATTGGGCCTCACTTGCCGTACCTACTGAAGAGATATGGGATAAGATAAACTCTCTTCGTGAGAGACTTCCCGGTAATACGCGGGTTACCACCTATGAATATGTCCCTTTGCAGGGAGTTGTTTCCATTACCGATCCCAATAATGTCATAACGAAATTTGAATATGATAATTATAGTCGGCTGACAGATAGTTATTATCTGGATGCGGACGCCCGTAAGGTAATGCTTCAACAGTATATTTATCATTTTGGTAAATGATAAGTAATTCAATGAATGGTTTAACTTGATAATGAAATTGATTTTTTATGAAAACTTATATATGTTTATTTTTCTTGTTATTCTGCTCTGTCTATTCGTGGGGACAGTCTTTGGAAGAACGAATGGCAACAGCTATTGACATTGGTACCTATTCGGAACCGTTTACTTATGAAGATACCCAAAGTACAGCTAATTTTAACTGTGGATTTATACCTCCGACCGATATGGATGATACGAGGGTGTTTATATCCAAGGATATTTTTTACAAACTAACAGTGACGCAGCCTATGAAGATTAGAGCCAGTGCAAAACCCAGTATCACTGATAGTGGTACTGTTTTCTTGCTCAATTCTTCGGGCATCCTCTTGAGTCGTACGATTTATGTGGAGGAAGCATGGGGAGATTATGGATATGGTTTGCTGCCTGGCGTGTACTATCTGGTTGCTAAACCTAACATCTATGAAGGGTATAAACCGGTGGATGCGGAAGATGTTACTATTTATGTAAAGACAACCCCTCGTGAATTGGGTGAAGATTTTTACAATCCGTTTGAGTTAGGGACATTTGGTGAGAATTTTGCATTGGCTGATTCTGCAAATACGATAGATTATCAATGTGATTATAATGCCAGTGATAACTATTGGGATAATTATTCTCGGCATGATGTAGTTTATCGCTTCACCCTGACAGAACCGATGGAGATTTGCCTGGATGATGATGGAACTGAATGTCCTTGGGAAGGGGATTCTTACAGTGTTCACCTTCTTTCAGCTTTGCATGATCCTGTTGTTCCCATCCGCACGCAAAAGCTTGGTACAGACTACGAGCTGAATGTGTATGATTTGGGAGCGGGCACCTATTATATTTATGTTTATGCTGACACGCCTATTTGGGCCGTGTATTATAGAATGAACTTGAGTGGGCGTACGTATGCTCCCGGAGTCAGTTTTTCTCGTCCTATTGATATAGGTAGCCGGGCGGACAGCTTTCAATATACAGATGTTCAGAACTCGGAACTCATGTCCGGCAATTTTCCGGAGAAAGCCGGCAATGAAGTTTTCTATCGGTTGGAGATTGAAAATCCGATGGAACTGACCGTTGATAATTGCGGTTCGGAAGTTGCGGACACCTATTTGAAAGTGTTTTCCCAAACGCAGAAGTTGCTGTATTTCAATGACGATTCGGATGGTGACGGAGCTTGTGCAAATGCCAAAAGTGCCCGTATTCATATACCCGTGTTGCTCCCGGGCGTCTACTATATTGTGACCGACGCGGAAAAGAACGGCAACATTTCCCTGTCCATAAACGGGCGACTTCTTGCACAAACGGGAGACACAAAAGCACTTGCTATCGACGCTGGAACATATAAGGCGGGACTCTTCTTTTCCGATACCCGAGATACCTCTGTAGACTATACGGATGCTTATCCGGCAAGACCTGCGAATGACGTTTTTTATAAGTTGGTATTGCAAAAGGAGATGGATGTGGTGTTTAGTCACTGTGGTTCGGAACTGGAAGATACTTATATGAGCATCTTGAATGGAGCCGGTGAGCTCCTTTACAGCAATGACGATTATGCGGGAGAAGGTCAGTGTGAGAATGAGAAACATGCCCGCATTGAGGTCAAGAAACTTCCTTCAGGCACCTATTATGTTGTTTCGGAAGGCAGTGTCGATAACGGACGGATCACGACGACGATAGAGGCACCGAACTTTAGTGATGCTTTGTGTACGACCGAGGGGCAGCCCTGTGTGATTACTCTGACTCCCACTGTCTCCACAGATGATCTCTCCCAATTGCACACCTGTGATTATCTTCGCGAGATACAGTATTTTGACCATTTCGGGAATCCTTCACTTCATATATCTCATGGCTTCACTCCTTATAAAACCGACCTGCTCACATTGCAGGAGTATGACGGAATCAACCGCGAATCTAAACTTTGGCTTCCGGTAGCAGAATCGACTGGTGGCGGTGCTTTTCTTCCATCCGCAGAAGTCAGTGAGGCCGTTTGTAAAGCAAGCTATTACGAGAAAGATAGCTCTCCCTTCAGCTATCCTGAATACGATAGTTCTTCATTGAACCGAATTGTCAAGAAGTATGGTCCCGGAGTTGCTTGGCAGAATCATCCGGTCAAAACAGACGTGTTGACCAATATAGAACGTAAAAACGCAGTTGATCGGGTAGACAGTTGCTTTATCGTGTGCCGTTATAGGATAAAGAATGACAGTTTGGTTTGTGCGGGTGAATATGATGCCGGAACATTGGAAGTGGTTCGTGCGATAGACGAAGACAATCATGTGAGTTATGAATTTAAAGACAAGGCCGGTCGCATAGTTCTCGTTCGTCAGTCTGATGATAATCAACTATCTTATGATACGTACCATGTTTATGATAACTATGGCAACCTGTGTATGATGTTGCCTCCGATGGCAGCCGATTATTTTTTCGATGAAGGAGAATGGTCTGAAACGGCTCCCGTTCTTCAGCAATATGCCTATATTTATCATTACGATAAGTATAACCGCTGTATTTACAAGAAACTTCCGGGATGCGATCCTGTTTATACCGTTTATGATGCTGCCGATCATCCTGTCTTTACTCAAGACGGCGAACAGCGTGAGCGGAACGAATGGAGTTTCAGTATTCCCGATGCTTTCGGTCGGACAGTATTGACCGGAGTTTGTACGAATACGTTGGATTATGTTTCTAATTCTTTAGATACTATCGTCGTGTATGCCGATTGGGCAAAAGAAGAGAACGGGTTGAAAGGCTATCAATTGAAAGGTGTAACCTTAGAGTCTCCGTGTCTCCTTTCTGCCAACTATTACGACCACTATGAGTTTTTGGGCAAGAACGGCATCCCTAATGATATGACCACTGTTTACGTAGAGGAAACAGGCTATGGCAAGCGGAATGCAGGTGGTTGTAAAGGACAGCTGACCGGGATTTGGACATCGCTCCTCTCTGCCCGTCCGGGTACTTTTACGTATTCGGTAATGTATTATGACGACCGTTACCGGATAATCCAGCAAAGGGGTAATAATGAGTTGGGTGGTACGGAGATTGTCCATACAGCTTATAATTTCTCGGGAAATCCCTTGGAAGAAAAACGTATACATACATTTCCTGGTACTGGACCAACCGTAGAATTGCACCGGCATACGTATGACCATGCCAACCGTCTATTGAAGACTAGCTATCAGTTGAATGATAATACTCCTATTGTTTTAGTAGACAATGTGTATGATGAGATAGGTCGTTTGAAAACAGATAAACGTAATGGTGTATATGAGTTACGAACCGACTATGCATATAATCTTCGTTCGTGGATAAAAGGCATTAATGGTCCTTTGTTTAACCAAACGCTTAACTATCAGGAAACGCTAGAGGGGACTACTCCCTGTTATAATGGTAATATCAGCCGCATGTGTTGGCGTAGTGGCGAAAATGGTATGGCTACAGTTATTGATCCGCAAGAAAAGGGTTACAGTTTCACTTATGACGGTCTTTCCCGTTTGAAAGATGCTATTTATGGAGAAGGTACTAACTTAAAACAGAACCGTAACCGTTTCAACGAACAGATAACCGGCTATGACAAAATGGGTAATATCTTGGGGCTGCTTAGATACGGTCAAACGGGTACGGATTCTTATGGTTTGGTTGATAATCTGAATTTGATCTACCATGGCAATCAATTACAGTCGGTTTATGACAATGCCACCAACTCTGTATTTGGTAACGGTATGGAGTTTAAGGATAATGTCAATGAAACGGTAGAGTATGAATATGATAAAAATGGCAATCTGGCTAAAGATTTGAACAAAAAAATATCTGAAATTCAATATAATATCTTAAATTTGCCTAGTCACATTAGCTTTGCTGATGGAAGTAGTATTGAATATGAATATGCTGCAGACGGCAGGAAAGTCCGTACCACGCATACTATAAACAATAACGTCACGTCCACCGTTTATTGTGGTAATGCGATCTATGAGAATGGCAGTTTGAAGATGCTCTTGAATGAGGCGGGATATTATAGTTTCCAAGATAATAAGTTTCATTTCTATCTGAAAGATCATCAAGGTAATGTAAGGGTTGTTACTGACGAGGCCGGTAATGTTGATGAAGTGAATGATTATTATCCTTTTGGTGGTTTAATGTCTAATGGATGTAATAACGTTCAGCCATATAAGTATAATGGTAAAGAGTTGGATCAGAAAGGTGGATTGGATTGGTATGATTATGGGGCAAGAATGTATGATGCAACATTGGGAAGATTTATGAAGACTGATAGATTTTTAGAAAAGTATGTTTCTCTATCTCCTTATCAATATGGAGCAAATAATCCAGTGAATAATATAGATATAAACGGAGATAGTATTTGGTATACTTTAAATGACAATATTGTGACTATGCATGTAACTGCCAAAATATTCAATAATTCAAGTGATAATATAAATATGAAGAGAGCTGCCAAAGATATAGTTTCTGATATAAAAAGTACTTATGAAGGAGAATTTGAATGGAGTGATGGCAAAACTTATAATTTAAAGGTTGATATGGATCTCAAAGTGGTAACTTCTATGAAGGATGTTGAAAGTGCAGACCATTTATTTGTATTGGCGGATAGTGATGGTGAAGGGGCTCGTGGAGTTACAAGTATGTCTGGTGGAAAAGTAATGACTTTGGCGTCAAGGGATTTTGCGAATAATAATTTATTGTCTAATAATCTGTCTCACAATAACACCTTTACTGCAACTCATGAATTTGGACATGCAGCCGGATTGCTACATTCAAAGAATCCATTTAATATAATGAAACAAGGAGGTGTTTTTCACAATAGTAATTCAACACAAAGAAAAGTTATGCTGCAACAACAATATAATATAAATAGAGGTAGTAATTCCTTGAATTATATGAATAGAAAAATACCTTATCCATATGTTCACTATGATAATAATATTGTTGATGTCTATAGTTTAGGTCTTAAATGGAGATGATATAAATGAATTTGAAAAATAGAAAAGTATTAATGGTAACAGTCGGGCTGATGTTATTATGTGTATGTATTGTTTGTTTTGCATCTAGATCTACATTGATCTTTGTAGGGAACTCGTATGAAAATAGCCAAGATATTAATACTATTATTTCATTGAATGATAAAATAATATATAGTGGTTTTATAAAGGCTTATGAACTTCCAAGATTGTTAGAAAAAAGAAATATGAAAATTGGCTTTTATAAAGTTTCTGCAAAGCTAAATAATGTATTGATAGAACAGCGATTTTTTTATTTTTTACAAAAAACTATTTGGATAGATTTTGATTGTGCAAACAGTAACTCTTTATTAATTTCGAAATATTACAGGCAAATTCCATTGTAATTTAGCACTATCTCCTACCCAGCGCAGAAATGCAGTTTATCTAAAAGATAATGGACTAAAGAAAGATAGAAAAGGAATGTTGTACGAATATACTAAAAATCAAAGTCGGGTAAAATCTATTCGAATATTGGGTAATACAGATTTAGTACGATATGTAAAATATTAATAATATACTTATGAAAAACTTGGTTTATGTTATCTTATTTATTTTATTGGGAGGATGTGTTTCCCCCTCTTTTTCGCCAGTGGAGATACATCAACGAGTGGCAGAACAAGTTAAAGTATTGATAGATAGTGGATATCTACAAACTCCATATATTGAAATAAATGAAGTATTATCAAATGATTCCAGCATTATTTATAGTATTAAAGGGGCGGATTCTCCAGGTTCGGATGGTGCAGAGTTACCTTCTAAAGTGATGACCTATAAAGGGAAATATCTTTGTTTTATAGAATTAGATGAGCAGGAAATGTCGCGAACTGAATTGTTTGAAAAAGGAATTGTGGCAGATTCTAATTTTCATGAGAATCTCCATTTGGACGATGGGTGGGTATTGGCTCTTCGAAAATATGAAAATGGGTCAACTTTGGTAAAAAAGGTATTATCATCGGCTTTTCTTTTTGAATATCCGCAACTTTGGTAGACCTTTCAATCAGATTATTAGAATAGGTGGTCGAAATATACAGTATACAGCTTTTAAACTTTCTGATGGAACATTTAATATAGGAAGAATACATGAAATTTTATAGAATACCGACTAAGCAAGAGGAACAACTTATTGAATTACTTGTTCATAAGTCATCTTTAGAAATGTCTGAAGATTGGAAGAATGGCTTATTAGTATGTCCAATGGATGATGGGGAAATGGGTAGTTTGTATTTGTTTCCACAGGGGAAAATAAATGAAAGTAGGAAATTGGGTAGACAAATTAGTGAATTTCAATTTACAGATATTGATGGAGTTGAGGTTATTGCATCCTTAAATGTGGATGTTGATGGAGTTCTATTTGAACTTGATATATGGAAAACTAATTTTGAAAAACTTGTAAAACTCCCTGATTTATAGCTCGATTACTACCTTGACATGTTATAGAAATATTCTTAAGTGTCAGGGTAGTTTTTTATATTATTGTTCGATAAAACAGAGTGTCTTACCCTGATATGGAATTAGAAAATATTCTGTGTCAGGGTATCTTTTTATAAATGCGGAAATGAAAGGTTGCTTTCTCAATATAATAGATTAAATTTGCCTAGCAACATGTCTACGCATACAGAATATGTACTTGATATTTCAGCTAGCCTAATTGTAGATACTGATGTCTTAATTGGTTTATCTATTAAAAGTCCTTAACGAAACCCCAATCCATCACTTTTTATTTGTTTCTTTGCACCAAATTCGGGTATAGTGTTGTCTTGTCATTCGAGGCAGCACTTAATTTTGCTTAGATAGTTAATGGAGAAACTCAGTATAAATGCTTGTCCGGTGTGTGGCGGTGCGCACTTGAAACGCGTCATGACTTGTACGGATTTTTATGCTTCGGGCGAACAGTTTGAACTGTATTCGTGTGAGGACTGTGGATTTACATTCACACAAGGAGTCCCCGTGGAAGCAGAGATAGGCAAGTATTATGAGACTCCCGACTATATCTCTCACACTGATACGCGCAAAGGCGCGATGAATAATATCTACCATTATGTACGTTCCTATATGCTGGGCCGCAAAGCGCGCCTGGTAGCTAAGGAAGCGCATCGTAAAACAGGGCGTTTGCTCGATATAGGTACGGGAACCGGTTACTTTTCTGATGCGATGGTTCGCCGGGGATGGAAAGTGGAGGCGGTGGAGAAAAGTCTGCAGGCACGTGAGTTTGCGAAGTTGCATTTCGATCTGGACGTAAAGCCCGAATCGGCTTTGAAAGAGTTTGCTCCCGGCAGCTTTGATGTTATCACTCTTTGGCATGTGATGGAACATTTGGAACACCTTGATGAGGTGTGGCAGCGACTTCATGAGTTGCTGACAGAAAAAGGAGTATTGATTGTAGCTGTACCCAACTGCTCTTCTTATGATGCTCAACGTTATGGCGAGTATTGGGCGGCATACGACGTTCCCCGTCATCTCTGGCATTTTACTCCGGGCACTATACAACAATTGGCTTCCCGTCATGGCTTTATTATGGCGGCGCGTCATCCGATGCCGTTCGATGCGTTCTACGTATCCATGTTGAGCGAAAAACATCGTGGCAGTTCGTGCAGTTTCCTGAAAGGGATGTTTGTCGGAACGTTAGCATGGTTTAATGCTTTAGGACGGAAAGAACGCAGTAGTTCCATGATTTATGTATTCCGAAAAAAGAGATAACGCATGGGAGATCAAAACAAATATAAGTCAGGTTCAATCTTCGACATGCAGTTCATTACGTCGAGTATCAGTACGACATTAGTGTTGCTGTTGCTGGGACTGGTTGTCTTCTTCGTATTGACAGCACACAATCTTTCCGTATATGTCCGCGAGAATATCAGTTTCTCCGTTCTTATCAGTGACGACATGAAAGAAGCGGATATACTGAAACTTCAGAAGAAGCTGAATCAGGAACCTTTCGTGAAACAATCCGAATATATTTCTAAAAAACAAGCACTGAAAGAACAGACGGAAGCAATGGGAACCGATCCGGAAGAATTCTTGGGCTATAACCCTTTTACCGCTTCCATTGAAATCAAACTCCATTCCGATTATGCAAACTCCGACAGCATTGCGAAGATAGAGAAAATGATTAAAAAGAACACCAACATACAAGATGTGCTCTATCGAAAGGAGTTAATTGACGCCGTGAATGATAACATACGAAATATCAGTCTGGTACTGCTTGCCTTGGCGGTAGTGCTTACTTTTATCTCTTTTGCCCTGATAAACAATACCATAAGACTGGCTATTTACTCCAAACGCTTCCTCATTCACACCATGAAGTTGGTAGGAGCGAGTTGGGGATTCATCCGGGGGCCATTCCTTCGAAAGAATGTATGGAGCGGGATATTGGCAGCCATCGTTGCCGATTCCATATTGATGGGGACCGCTTATTGGGCCGTGACGTACGAACAGGAATTGCTTCAGGTCATCACGCCTGAAGTCATGTTGATAGTCTGTGCAAGCGTATTGGCGTTTGGAATTGTAATAACGTGGCTATGCGCCTATTTCTCCATGAATAAATACTTGAGAATGAAAGCAAACAGCCTGTACTATATTTAGCGGATGGCGAATGGCTGACGGCAAACCTGTGTTTGCGTGTGATTAGCATCCGTAACAACCGACTGATAGATTAAGGGAATGATTGAAATTAGTAATTTGTAATTAAATAAACTATGTCTGACAAGCAGAAATTTGCCTTTGATAAAGTGAACTTTATCTTGCTCGCGATAGGGATGGCGATTGTTATTATCGGCTTTCTATTGATGACGGGACCTACATCGTCCGAAACCTCTTTTGAACCCGATATTTTCAGTGTACGCAGAATCAAGGTAGCGCCAGTCGTTTGCCTGTTTGGCTTCTTGTCTATGATTTACGCTGTATTACGCAAACCTAAAACACAAAAAACAGAAGAATAAAGATGGGGGATTTAACAACATTTGAGACGATTATTATTGCTATTGTAGAAGGGTTGACAGAGTTTCTACCGGTTTCTTCTACAGGACACATGATTATTACACAAAACATATTAGGAGTAGAAAGTACAGAATTTGTAAAAGCATTTACTGTAATTATTCAGTTTGGCGCAATTCTTTCAGTTGTCTGCCTTTACTGGAAACGCTTTTTCCGGTTGAACCATACACCGGCTCCTGCGGGTGCTTCCGCTTTGAAGTGTTTTCTGCATAAATTCGATTTTTACTGGAAACTGCTGGTAGCTTTTATTCCTGCCGCCATTTTGGGATTCCTGTTCAGCGATAAGATAGACGAGATGCTGGAGAGTGTAGCAATAGTGGCAGTGATGTTGGTGATCGGCGGTATATTCATGTTGTTCTGCGATAAGATCTTTTCGAAAGGAAGCGAAGATACAGTGCTGACAGAAAGAAAGGCATTCAATATCGGTTTGTTTCAGTGCATTGCCATGATACCGGGAGTATCCCGTTCGATGGCTACCATCGTTGGAGGTATGGCCCAGAAGCTGACTCGCAAAGATGCTGCCGAGTTTTCATTCTTCCTTGCCGTGCCAACCATGTTTGCGGCAACCGGTTACAAGGTGTTGAAACTATTCTTAGATGGTGGTACGGAGATTCTTCTCAACAATATGCCGGCACTTATTATAGGTAATGTAGTAGCTTTTATTGTCGCTTTGCTGGCTATCAAGTTCTTTATTAGCTTCGTTACGAAATATGGCTTTAAGGCATTTGGCTGGTACAGAATTATTGTTGGCGGAACCATTTTGGTAATGCTGCTGCTTGGATACAACTTAGAAATTGGCTGATGGATTTTAAAAAAGGAGAAGTACTGTTTTTCAATAAACCTTTCGGATGGACTTCATTTAAAGTAGTAGGGCATGCCCGCTATCATATTTGCCGCCGGATAGGAGTGAAAAAACTAAAAGTCGGCCATGCCGGAACACTGGACCCGCTTGCAACAGGGGTGATGATTTTATGCACAGGCAAGGCGACAAAACGAATAGAAGAGTTTCAATATCATACGAAGGAGTACGTCGCAACGTTGCGTTTGGGTGCCACTACTCCGTCATACGATTTGGAACATGAAATAGATGCCACCTATCCTACCGAACATATCACGAGGGAAATGGTGGAAGAAGTGCTGACGCATTTTATCGGTGCCATCGATCAGGTACCTCCTGCCTTCTCTGCCTGTATGGTAGACGGCAAGCGTGCTTACGAACTGGCCCGGAAAGGAGAGGAAGTCGAACTAAAAGCAAAACAGCTTGTTATCGACGAGATTGAATTGCTGGAATGTCGCCTGGATGATCCGGAACCGATGATTCAAATCCGTGTCGTATGCAGCAAAGGGACCTATATCCGCGCCTTGGCCCGCGACATCGGCGAAGCACTCCATAGCGGAGCTCACCTGACAGGATTGATCCGTACCCGTGTAGGTGATGTCCGGTTGGAAGACTGTCTGAATCCCGAACACTTTAAAGAGTGGATCGACGGACAGGAGATAGAAAATGAGGAAGAAAATAATTAACGTAATAAGGAATAGATATGAAATTATCACAATTCAAATTTAAGTTACCCGAGGATAAGATCGCTCTACATCCTATGAAATATAGAGATGAGTCGCGTTTGATGGTATTGCATCGTAATACAGGTAAGATTGAGCACAAGATGTTCAAAGATGTGTTGGACTACTTTGATGATAAAGATGTGTTTATATTCAATGATACGAAGGTGTTTCCTGCCCGCTTGTACGGTAACAAGGAGAAGACAGGTGCTCGTATCGAGGTATTCTTGTTGCGTGAGTTGAATGAAGAACTTCGTTTGTGGGACGTATTGGTTGATCCGGCACGTAAGATACGTATCGGTAACAAGCTGTATTTCGGTCCGGACGATTCAATGGTGGCTGAAGTGATTGATAACACCACTTCTCGCGGACGTACGCTCCGTTTTCTTTATGACGGACCTCATGACGAGTTCAAAAAGGCACTGTATTCTCTGGGTGAAACTCCACTCCCCCACTCTATTATCAACCGTCCCGTAGAACCGGAAGATGCTGAACGCTTCCAGTCTATTTTTGCAAAGAACGAGGGTGCGGTGACTGCTCCGACTGCTAGTTTGCACTTCAGCCGTGAGTTGATGAAACGTCTGGAAATTAAAGGTGTGGACTTCGCATATATCACTTTGCACGCTGGTCTGGGTAACTTCCGTGACATTGACGTGGAGGACTTGACGAAGCATAAGATGGATTCGGAACAAATGTTTGTAAACGAAATGGCGGTGAAAACCGTGAATCGTGCCAAAGATAACGGTAGAAATGTATGTGCGGTAGGTACGACAGTGATGCGTGCTATTGAAAGTGCAGTCAGCACTGACGGACATCTCAAGGAATTTGAAGGATGGACTAACAAGTTTATCTTCCCTCCGTATGAATTTACCGTAGCCAATTCAATGATTTCCAATTTCCACATGCCACTTTCTACCTTACTGATGATTGTAGCTGCTTTTGGTGGTTATGACCAGGTGATGGATGCTTATCATGTAGCATTGAAAGAAGGTTACCGTTTCGGCACGTATGGAGATGCAATGCTGATTTTGGACAAATAATGGCAAAAGTTTATCTGGGACTCGGCACTAATCTTGGGGATAAAGAACAAAATCTTCGGGATGCCGTGCAAAAAATAGAAGAGCAGGTAGGGAAAATAGTTTCCCTGTCTGCTTTTTACGTTACTGCTCCTTGGGGATTTTCTTCCGATAACAGTTTCCTGAATGCGGCGGTTTGTGTAGATACCGAATTGGCTCCCATAGACGTTTTACAGAGAACGCAGGCGATTGAACAGGAATTGGGACGTACGAAGAAATCCGTCAACGGCATATATAGCGACCGCCTGATTGATATTGATCTGTTGCTTTATGGTGATTTGATACTTTCCACCACTTCTCCTTCAGGAGCAAAGTTGATCCTCCCCCATCCGTTGATGGCAGAACGTGACTTCGTCATGAAACCACTGGCGGAAATTGCTCCCGGATTAGTGCATCCGGTACTTGGAAAAACGATGAAGGAGCTTACTTCTTCTTTTTCTCCGCAATAAATACCGGTAAATAGGCAATGCATCCTATCAATACTGCATACAGCAAATGAATCTCCTGAAACGGCTTATCGATGAAATGGCAGACAATGGCATAGATGGCAATCGTGAAGCCTATATAAAGAGCCAGCACCAAAAGCGTTTTTAATTTCTTATTTAGAATCATTATAAATCTATTTATGTGTTAAATACGTGGCAAAGATACTCATTATTTCCGAAATCTCTTTATCTTTGCAACCGAAATGAAAGTGTGGACAGATTTGAGTAGCTTGCAACCACGGAAAAAAATGCTAAAACACGTCTGATTGACGCCTTTCGGTTTATCCTTTGCAGCACTCGCCTCTCCTACTCTCTCTCATTTTTTAATTTTCAATTTTTAATTCTTAATTTAAAAAGATGGGATACTTATTTACATCCGAATCGGTGTCAGAAGGACACCCCGACAAGGTAGCCGATCAAATATCGGATGCTGTGCTTGACAAACTGTTGGCTTACGACCCCAGTTCGAAAGTAGCTTGCGAAACACTAGTGACTACCGGACAAGTGGTGCTAGCGGGTGAAGTGAAAACAAAAGCGTACGTTGACCTCCAGCTCATCGCGCGCGAAGTGATTAAGAAAATCGGTTATACCAAAGGAGAGTACATGTTCGAAAGTAACTCTTGTGGCGTACTTTCCGCTATTCATGAGCAAAGTCCCGATATCAACCGTGGTGTAGAGCGTCAGGACCCGATGGAACAGGGTGCAGGCGACCAGGGTATGATGTTTGGCTACGCTACCAATGAAACGGAAAACTATATGCCGCTTTCTCTTGATCTGGCACACCGCATTCTGCAAGTGCTGGCCGACATTCGTCGTGAAGGAAAGGTGATGACTTACCTCCGCCCCGATGCCAAAAGCCAGGTTACTATCGAATATGATGACAACGGAACTCCTGTTCGCATCGATACAATCGTTGTTTCTACGCAACATGATGACTTTATCCAACCGGAAGATGATTCTCAAGCCGCCCAGCTGAAAGCTGACGAAGAAATGCTGTCTATCATCCGCCGTGATGTGATTGAAATTCTGATGCCTCGTGTCATTGCTTCTATCCATCACGATAAAGTGTTGGCACTGTTTAATGATAAAATCATTTATCATGTGAATCCTACGGGCAAGTTCGTAATTGGTGGTCCTCACGGAGATACCGGTTTGACAGGTCGTAAGATTATCGTTGATACTTATGGTGGTAAAGGTGCTCACGGTGGTGGTGCTTTCTCCGGAAAAGATCCTAGCAAGGTAGACCGTAGTGCAGCTTATGCAGCACGCCATATCGCAAAGAATATGGTTGCGGCAGGTGTAGCAGATGAAATGCTTGTACAGGTGAGCTATGCTATCGGTGTGGCTCGTCCGATCAATATTTTTGTAGATACTTATGGCCGTTCCCACGTTAACATGACGGATGGTGAGATTGCCCGCGTTATCGATCAGTTGTTCGATCTTCGCCCGAAAGCAATCGAAGAACGTCTGAAACTTCGTAATCCTATTTATCAGGAAACAGCCGCTTATGGTCACATGGGACGTGAACCGCAAGTGATAACGAAGAAGTTTTCTTCTCGTTACGAAGGAGATAAAACAGTGGAAGTGGAACTCTTTACATGGGAGAAACTCGACTACGTAGATAAAATTAAAGCTGCTTTTGGTCTGTAAAACAGTCTGAAAGCGAGCTTAGCTCATTCGATAAGAGCCACAATCTCAACTCCTTCTAGTAGGATATGAGGTTGTGGCTCTTGATTTTAAATAAGTTATATTTAAATAAATATCTTTTGGATATTAAACTTCTTTTGCCGGAATTTGCTACTTTTGACCTGTAAATAAACGGACTGCCTAATGAAAACAAGATGTTGTTATCCTAAACGCTATTTATTGTTGTTCTTTAGTTTACTTGTCAGCGTAGGTAGCATTCTGATGTCTGTCTCTCTATCTTCCTGCTCTTCTTCGGTGAAGAGTCCATTGCTACTATCTGCTGACTCATTGATGGAAATATATCCTGATAGTGCATTATCCATTTTGGAATCAATTTCCTCCCCACAGAAATTACCACGTGCTGACAGAGCACTTTATGCGCTATTGCTTACGCAAGCAAGGCATAAAAATTATATTGCTTTAGGAGATGACTCGCTGATAAAAACGGCTGTTGAATACTATGGTGATAAGAAGAAAAGTGTACGTGCTGCAAAAGCTCATTATTATTGGGGAGCTACTTATTTAGAGAAAGGGTATACTTCATTTGCTGTAGACGAGTATCTGACGGCAATTCGGTTGATGCCTGTTAGGGATGAGTTCTTGGCAATGATATATGATAATCTTGCGGACTGTTATGAAAAAGATGATTTGTATGATATAGCGATTGAGGCTTATCGCCAAGCTTATCAGATATTAGAGGGGGGCAGTCAGCAGACATATCCATTGAGAGGTATTGCACGTATCTGTTTATTACAAAATAAAAAGGATAGCGCATTGTTGTATTATCAAAAAGCTCTTGATTATGCATTAGCAGAGCAAGACTCTAGTTTGATAGGAGCTCTTTATCATGACCTCGCTATGGTTTACAATGAAAAAAAAGATTATGTTCAAGCCGATAAATATGTATCGAAAGCAATGATTATGCAAGGGGATGATGCTGTTAATGTCTGTTTGTCAAAAGCTCAAATTATGTTGAATTTGAATAAACTTGATTCTGCCAGTTATTTCTTTAGTAAGAATATAGACCAACTTAATATTTATGGAAAGGCTGTTTGCTATGATGGAATGCATCAAATAGCAAAGAAAAGAGGTGAATGGAAGATTGCGACAGAAAATATGGATGCATATAGAGTGCTTTATGATTCTATGCAGATTATGAATGACAATGAAGAACTCAATCGACTTATGGATAAACATCAATTAGAAGAACATAGGAGGCTATTGTCAGAACATACTAAAATGCTGGTTTTTACTTTGGTTTCTGTATTCTTTTTCTTAATGATTATTTGTGTCTTTTGTTTTATGTGGAATGATAGGAAAAGGAAAAAGCGTTATATAGCATTACAACGTGAATTGACCCAAAATCGGGTAGATACTATGCTGCTCAAAGAGGAAGAGGTCTCGGAAACTAATAAAGAAGATTTAGATAAGAAAAGGTCGAAGTTAACAGAGCAGCAAATTCAATTATGTATATCTGTACTTAAAACAACTAATTGTTACGATCAATTGGAAGCATTAGAGAAAGCGACTCCTAAACAACTATTGGTGATGCGTAGTTTGAGAAAAGAGATACGTTCTGAAATTTCTAGTGCATTTGTTGATGTGATGATGAATTTGAAGGAGCGTTATCCGGCTTTAACTGGTGATGATATATTTTATTGTGTTCTTTCATTGCTTTGTTGCTCGAAAACTGTCATGATGGAGTTGATGGATGCTACGTCAGATGCTCTTAAAACCCGTAAAAATCGTATAAAGAACAAAATGGATGCTCAAATTTTCGATCGCGTGTTTGGTGTTGATATTCAGTGAGATATGCTGATTCCTCTAGGTTTGTTTTGCTTCTAAATGAAAGGCTGTTACCATTGTTACCGCATAAAAATCGTTTCTTTTGCTTCATCTGTGTATTTTTGGAGCGAAATTTTAAACCCATTTATTATGAAAGCTAAATTTTTACCTTTTTTGTTGTTGACTGTCTTACTTCAAGTAAGTATGTTTTCTTTTGCACATGAAATGATATCTGCACGTCAAATCAGGCTAAAGAATAAAACTGAGGTACAACATCGGTCTATCCCTGTTACTCCTGATGCTTTTATTGAAAACTCATTGTTATCTATTGACCTTCTTTCTACTGTTCCCACTGTAACTGTTACCATCAAGGATGCAGAGACGGGAGAAGTGGTTTATACATCTACTGATTTAAATGTAGATAAGGTTTATATTGATCTTGCAGGTGAGGAAAAAGGTAAATATACTCTGGAGATACAACTTCCGAAGGAAGCCTTTATCGGAGATTTTGAATTAGATTAAATCTTTGGAATATATATTATTTGCAACTAACATAAGATGATATACCTAAATCATTAACTGTTGAAGCCCCGCTGCTGAAATATATGGCGCATTGCTGAAATGACGATTTAGATGACCGAAAGGGGAAAGAGTCGGTTAACTTTTATTCGTGGGCTTAATAAGCCTTGTGAAAGGCTCATTAAGGTATATTGAAACGTAAAATTAAAATCACTTTTTAATTGTGTGCTGGATTACTACTGGTAGGGTATTTGAACAATTTTATGGTTCAGATAATGAAGTTTATTCAGCAACAATGTGATACACCTGTTAGTAGATGAGAAATCTGTGATAGATGTATTCTCTGTGAGAAAAGCTCTTGGACTTCTAAAAAGTAAGAAGTCCAAGATTTTTTTTATGAAGATAGATAAATGCGGAGATAAAAATGATCTCTGATTAAGTTGAATATGAATAACGGAATTTTTTCGTAATTTTGCCTTCTCGATATAATAATGGATAGTGATGAAGATGAACCAGATAAATTCCGTATGCGTATATAGCGCTTCCAGTACCAAGATAGATGCTGTTTACTTTCAAGCAGCCGAGACTCTCGGCCGTCTGCTTGCCGAACACCATATCCGTTTGATAAACGGAGCTGGAAGTATCGGTCTGATGTGCTCTGTGGCAGATGCTGTGTTGAAAAATGGCGGTGAAGTGACCGGAGTGATTCCCCGCTTTATGGTGGAACAAAACTGGCATCATACTGGACTGACAGAGCTGATCGAGGTAGGATCCATGCACGAACGCAAACAGAAGATGGCCAGTTTAAGTGATGGTATCATTGCTTTGCCGGGTGGATGCGGTACCCTTGAAGAATTGCTGGAAATTATCACTTGGAAACAATTGGGATTGTATCTCAATCCGATTATAATCCTAAATACAAACAGATTTTTCGATCCATTGCTCGAAATGCTTGAAAAAGCAATCGATGAAAACTTTATGCGACGCCAACACGGTGATATATGGAAAGTGGCGCAGACACCGGAAGAAGCAGTTCGGCTGCTTTATGAGACTCCTGTATGGGATATTTCCATTCGTAAATTTGCAGCGATATGATAGGTGATACATTAAGTTCCCAGAACACGGATACCTTGTCTCTTCTCCAGCAGGAACAGATTAGTCCGGCAAAGGCAGACGGTGGTAGTCTGCAGTTGGCCGATCTTCATGCTGTACAAGAGGTTGATTCCGGCTTTGAAGGAACCCCTATCTCCTACTCTCCCCGTACGGACGATGCTATCGCACTGACATTACTGGCTTGCTTCTTTCTTTCCTCTATTGCCTTGGCACGCGGAAAGAAATTTCTCTCCCAACAGGTGAAAGACTTTGTGTTGCATCGCGAACGGACGAGCATTTTTGATAGCTCTACGGCGGCTGATGTGCGTTATCTCCTTGTGCTTGTATTGCAGACCTGTGTCTTGTCGGGCATCACATTTCTCAATTATTTTCATGATACATGTCCCGCTCTGATGGACCATGTATCCTCCCTCCTTTTGCTAGGTATTTACGTTGGTTTTTGCCTCGCTTATTTCTTACTAAAATGGTTGCTTTATATGTTTCTGGGGTGGACGTTTTTTGATAAAAATAAGACAAATGTATGGCTGGAATCGTATTCTGCGCTCATATATTATGTCGGATTTGCCCTTTTCCCGTTCGTGCTTTTCCTGGTTTATTTTGATTTGAGTCTAACGAATTTGGTTATAATTGGGTCTATTATTTTAATTTTCACTAAAATATTGATGTTTTATAAGTGGATAAAGCTTTTTTTTCATCAATTTAGCGGGCTTTTCCTATTAATTTTGTACTTTTGCGCTCTTGAAATAGTACCTTGTCTTTTACTGTATCAGGGTATGATTCAAATGAACAATATTTTGCTAATAAAATTTTAGGACGTTGAAAATTAAAAAAGTACTAGTGTCGCAGCCTAAGCCTGCGTCAGAGAAATCTCCCTATTACGACATAGCTGAAAAGTATGGCGTTAAAATAGATTTCCGGCCTTTTATTAAGGTTGAAAGTCTTTCGGCGAAAGAATTTCGGCAACAGAAAATTTCGATTCTCGACCACACTGCCGTAATATTCACTTCGCGCCATGCCATTGACCATTTTTTCACTTTGTGTACTGAATTGCGCGTGACAATTCCCGAAACTATGAAGTATTTCTGTGTGACGGAAGCTGTTGCATTGTATATTCAGAAATATGTGCAATATCGTAAGCGTAAGATCTTCTTTGGAGCTACTGGAAAGATTGAAGACCTAATTCCTTCCATCGTGAAGCATAAAACGGAGAAGTATCTCGTTCCGATGTCAGACGTACATAATGACGATGTGAAAAACCTGCTCGACAAGAACAGCATTCAGCATACGGAAGCTGTGATGTATCGCACGGTGAGCAACGACTTTACACCGGACGAGGAGTTTGATTATGATATGTTAGTGTTCTTCAGCCCTGCCGGAGTGACTTCTTTGAAGAAGAACTTCCCGGATTTTAATCAGAAAGAGATTAAGATCGGAACGTTCGGATCTACTACCGCACAGGCTGTACGTGACGCAGGTCTCCGTCTGGACCTTGAGGCTCCTACGGTGCAGGCTCCGTCAATGACTGCCGCACTTGACATGTTTATCAAGGAAAACAATAAATAAACAGAGTGGGTATATATACTTTGTGTAAAGCCGAAAGGCTGAATAGTAAAATTTTGATCGGAAAGATGTTTGAAGGCGGTGTTTCTAAATCGTTTTCCATCTTTCCGATACGCGTTGTATATATGCCTGTCGAGCAGGGCGAGGCTCCTGCCTCCATATTAATCAGTGTATCGAAACGTCGTTTTAAACGGGCGGTGAAACGCAACCGGGTGAAACGCCAGATACGTGAAGCCTACCGGAAGAACAAGTCTCTTCTGGTGGATGAACTGCAACGCCGGGAGCAACGGTTAGCCGTTGCCTTTATCTATCTGTCGGACGAGCTTGTTGCTACTGCCGAGCTGGAAGAGAAAATGAAAATAGCGCTTGCGCGCATCTCCGAAAAACTATTCTCATGAAACCTCATAACTCCCGGATATCTACCGCGTGGGTATTCGTTACGGGAATTTTGAGAAAGGTATTTTCCTTCTTCCTGCTTGTTCCCATCTATTTTTACCGGATTTGTATTTCACCCCTTACTCCTCCCTCTTGTCGGTTCACGCCTACTTGTTCAGCGTATGCGCTCGAAGCAATTAAGAAACATGGTCCTATAAAGGGGCTTTATCTTGCTGTGCGGCGTATTCTGCGATGCCATCCCTGGGGTGGTTCCGGTTATGATCCCGTGCCTTGAGACAACTGAAACGAGAAATAGAAAATGAAAAAGAATGTGACTGATATTTTAGATATCCATACTCATAAACAGGAAGTTGATACCCAAGGAAAATCCATCATCAATTATCCGTTATTGGCAGACTCTCCATTGTATATGCCTCTGGCAGAGAATGTGGAAGTGGCTGTGGGTAGAGGATCTTATTATTCTATTGGTATTCATCCTTGGGAGGTGAGAAAGAGTAATGTCAGTCAGCAATTGAGCTTTCTTCAACAGCAGCTACAGAGAAAGCAGTTTGTAGCTGTAGGAGAGGCGGGGCTGGATAAATTGGCAAAAGCTCCGATGGAGCTTCAGTTAGCGGTGTTTAAGGAACAGGTAAAGTTGTCGGAAAAGCTCGGTTTGCCGTTGATTATTCACTGCGTGAAAGCAATGGAAGAACTGCTGGGTGTGAAAAAAGAATCTCGCCCCCAACAACCTTGGATATGGCATGGCTTTCGTGGAAAACCGGAGCAGGCGGTACAGTTGTTGAAGAAAGGGTTTTATCTTTCTTTTGGGGAATATTATCCCGATGAAACGATGCAGATAGTCCCCGATGAACGCCTGTTTTTGGAAACGGATGACAGCTTGCTTGATATTGAAGATATCCTGTGTCAGGCAGCCAGGGTGCGTGGGGTAGAAGTGGAAGCGTTGTGTGAGGTGATTCGCCGGAATATCCAAAATGTCTTTTTTAAGGCGTAAGAGTTGTATCTTCCGAGAAAGAGTCGTACTTTTGTCGCACATGGAATTGAAATACAATAAAAACCAAATAATTAAAGAGTAATACGATGAATTTTGTAGAAGAATTGAGATGGCGTGGCATGTTGCAGGACATCATGCCGGGAACAGAAGAGTTGTTAAGCAAAGAGCAGGTGACTGCCTACTTGGGTATCGACCCGACTGCCGATTCGCTACACATTGGTCACCTTTGTGGAGTGATGATCCTTCGTCATTTCCAACGCTGCGGTCATAAGCCGTTGGCATTGATCGGTGGCGCTACAGGTATGATTGGTGACCCTTCCGGTAAATCGGCAGAACGTAACCTGCTGGACGAAGAAACATTGCGTCACAATCAGGCATGTATCAAGAATCAGCTTGCCAAGTTCCTCGACTTCGAGTCGGATGTACCTAACCGTGCCGAGCTGGTGAACAATTACGACTGGATGAAAGACTTCACTTTCCTCGATTTTGTTCGCGAAGTAGGTAAGCACATCACTGTAAACTATATGATGGCGAAAGACTCTGTGAAACGTCGTCTGAATGGTGAAGCGCGTGATGGATTGTCATTTACCGAGTTCACTTACCAATTACTTCAAGGATATGACTTTCTTCATTTGTATGAAACAAAGGGTTGTAAACTCCAAATGGGTGGTTCTGACCAGTGGGGAAACATCACTACCGGTGCCGAATTGATCCGCCGTACCAATGGGGGAGAGGTGTTCGCATTGACTTGCCCGCTGATTACAAAGGCTGATGGTGGTAAGTTTGGTAAAACAGAATCCGGAAATATCTGGCTGGACCCTCGCTATACTTCACCATACAAGTTCTATCAGTTCTGGTTGAACGTAAGCGACTCCGATGCCGAACGTTATATTAAAATCTTCACCTCCATCGAGAAAGAAGAAATTGAAGCATTGATTGCCGAACATCAGAAAGCTCCGCATTTGCGTCTTCTCCAGAAACGTCTGGCTAAGGAAGTGACTGTGATGGTTCATTCTGAAGATGATTATAACGCAGCAGTAGACGCATCGAACATTTTATTCGGTAATGCGACTTCGGAAGCTTTGCGCAAACTGGATGAAGATACGCTGCTTGCTGTATTCGAAGGAGTGCCTCAATTTGAGATTTCCCGTGATGTATTGGCAGAAGGAGTAAAGGCTGTTGATCTATTCGTTGATAATGCGGCCGTATTTGCGTCGAAAGGTGAAATGCGTAAATTGGTTCAGGGCGGTGGCGTTTCGCTGAATAAGGAGAAGCTGGCAGCCTTTGATCAGGTAGTTACGACTGCTAACCTGCTCGACGAGAAATATCTGCTTGTTCAGCGCGGCAAAAAGAACTATTATCTGCTGATTGCAAAGTAATAATGCACGATTCATTCGATAGAATATAAAAAAGTGAACGAAATATTTGGAGGTTTGCTTGCAAACCTCTATCTTTGCACCGCTTTTTAACAGAAAGCACATAAGTTTGGACTATGGTGTAATGGTAGCACAACAGGTTTTGGTTCTGTTTGTCCAAGTTCGAATCTTGGTAGTCCAACGAAGAAAAGCCCTGAAAGAGATATCTTTCGGGGCTTTTTCTTTTTTTGTGGATGCAAAGTCACTTCTTAAGTCATTAGAACGTTCACATACGGAACAACAACATGATGATTTCTATAGTTTGGTTGCAAAAACGGAGGAAGATGCCTTGAAGAAGTATCTCTCTATTAGGATGTAAGAAATTTGTTATAGCTTATTTGTACGTAATATTGACTGTTTCGATGTTTGCCTTACTCATCTTTGAATAGACTTCTATATTGTTAGCAACAATATATTTACATTTCTATAATAAATCCGAATACCGTTTTTAATAAATAGTGAGAGAGTTTATTAAGAACGGTATCTGAGTTTATTAGAAACTATTTTCAGAGAATTATTGGAATATGTGGGATTTATATATACAAAATGGGAGAAAATCAATACTGATTTTCTCCCATTCGGTTCTTCCATATATGGAAATATATGTTTTGATAATGTGTTATTATGTCTTGATTTTTATATAACTCATATTGCTTTTTTCTTTTTCTGTTCCTCAAAGATACAAAATAAAAAGAGGAAAGTCAATAGCTAATCTTATTTTAATGGAAGTATAAGCAGAAAACGTGCACCATTGGTGTAGCTCTTGTCTACTTTGACTTCTCCATGTAATCGTTCGGCTATGGTGCGGCATATATTCAGTCCCAGTCCTGATCCCTGTTTGAACTCATCCAACTTCTTGAAGCGTTCGAATACACTATCCATCTTATCGGCAGGGATGCCCGGCCCGGTGTCGCTGACAGAGAACGTGATTCTGTCGGGATACTCGGTCAGTGAACAATGCAGATGGATTTCCCCTTTTTCTGTGTGCTTCTCTGCGTTGGTAAGGAAGTTGATAAGCACTTGTTGCAGGCGTTGTTCATCTGTGGTGATCTGGAAATCGTCTGCCACTTCGGAGGTATAATAAAGCTTCACTCCTTCCGCTTTTCGATCCATTACGGTAGAGAGTATGAGCCTGCACATTTCGTTGCAATGGCAGGAAGTCAGGTTCATGGTGTATTTGCCGCTTTCCAGTGCGGAAAGGTCAAGAATATCGTTGACAAGCGTGGTGAGCAGTTCGGAGTTGTGTTGGACGAGCGAGCTGAATTCTAGCTTTTCTTCATCTTCCAATGGCAGATCCGGGTTGGATAATAATTGTGAGAATCCTACGATGGCATTGAGCGGGGTACGGATTTCGTGGCTCATGTTCTGCATGAAATGAGTCTTCATCTTGTCTGCCTGTTCGGCACGGTCGCGGGCAATCGTCAGTTCTTCGTTCTTCTCTTGCAGTTGTCTGATTGATTTTCTGCGTAGATAAAGGTAGAGCGTGAGGGCTATGGCAAAGAAACAGAAGAATATCAGGATGAATTTCAATATCATCAGCTGGCGTTCGGATTCTGCCTGTTTAGCTACCATAAGACTCTGTGTACGTTCGGTTTCCGCTTTGAATTGTGCGAGCTCCAGGTTACGGTTTTTTAGTAGTAGCTCGTTATTTTCGGCGTTCATCTTCTCGATTTCCACTTGTGATTTTGTTTGTTGTAGTTCGAGCGTTGTCTTTTGCAGGTTTAATTGTGTGTTTTCCAGCTGCAAGGCTTGCGCTTTTCTTTTCAGTTGTTCGTTGCCGATACGCACATTCAGTTCCGACAGGTCGGCAGTCTGTATAAGCTGATTCAGAGAGTCCTGTAGGCTATGGAGCTTCTGTAGTGACTCGTAAGCGTCTTTGTATTTCTGCTCTTTTGCGTAGATATTTGCCTGATAAGCTATTCGTTCATGTAAGCTGGAAGTGGAATCGGCAAGAGCATGCGCTTTATCATATTGTTGGTTGAGTATATAATTGTATATCTTCAACTTATTCAGTTCATTCCTTCTGGTTTCACCATGTTTTTCGGTCGCTTTTAAACATTCCTGATAATAGCTTTTGAACTCTTCCTCCCTGTCGAGCGCGTATAAAAGTGCGCATTTGCGCAGCATACAGGCATATTTGTTGGTTGAAGTCTTGGCACACTTGATTCCTTTCTCGGCATTTTCGTAGGCTGCTTCATATTGTTTCAGGTTTTGTTGGAGCATGGATATGTTCCAGTATATATAAGATATATCCTGTTCAGGGAGCTTCTCCTGTGTGTATACCAGTGATTGTTGGTAGTAATCCAGTGCCGTCCGGTATTCTCTGCGCGCAAAGTAAATGTTTCCCATCATTCGCAGGCAAGTGGAGATACCGTAGGGATAGTCGTCGGCAAATGCCTGTTCTTTAGTCAATTCAGCCTCCTGGAGCGCACGCAGGGTATTACCTGTGTTCATCAGGTAATTAACTTTGTAGATGCTGCCAAAGTAGTAATATTGCAGGTAGTTGTTCTTTCGGGATATCTCCTGAAGCCTGCTGATTGCTTTCTCCAGTAATTCCGTTTTCCCATTATTGAAATAGTAGATTACCGGAATGGTAAGAGCGAGGCATTGTGCCTTTTTATCGTTGATCCGGATGGCTTTGGTATAGATAGTATCAGCTATTTCCAGTCCGGTTGCGTTGTTACGGTGTTTAGTTGCCTCCTCATAAAGTAGATAAAGAGAGTGGTCTATCTTGTACGGATTGTCCTGCGCCTTGGTTGGAAGGAGAGATCCGATAAAGGTGAACAACAAACATATACTGATATACCTGACTATTTTCATCTTGATTACTATGGATTTACAGTGTTCTTATTGTTTATTTATGGCATTGTTATATTCGTACTCTTTGGCGGGAATCACCCACATCCAGTTGTTGGCGTCTTCCGGGTTGATAGTTACGGCTGCGTTGGTCATGTAGTTTCCTCCGTCTTCGAAGGTGTGGCGTACGATGGTGTCTTTGCGCCGTTTGAAGTCGAACCAGCTGAATCCTTCGCCCCATAGTTCGATGCGGCGGTAGAACTTTATTTCGTCGAGCAGTGCCTGACCGCTCTTATCGCAAATATATTGAGGGTCGCGTCCGCTGTCGCGGATCAGTTCTTTCAGTAATTGCCTTGCTTCCGCTTCTTTTGGAGGCGTCAGGTGGCAGTTGGCTTCTGCTTCGATGAGATACATCTCCGAACTGCGGAAAAGATTGAAAGGCATGGCACCTACTTTGTCGATACACTTAAATTTGAACGACATATAAGCGTATATTTTTGCCGAAGTATTCAGGTCGGGATGCAACCCTTGGGCGTAACTGGTGAGTGCACTTCCGCCCAGACCATTGTTTGTTATACCACCCGTGTTATAAGTATATTCGAGCGGATCGAGAAAAAGTCCCCTGCGGATATCACTTTCCGGTAATGCATCGTACAGTTCACGGTTGATACAGGCCGGATAAGTGCATACAAGAGTAGAGGAGGAGTTGTATGCAAGGCGTGCGGCGAGGGATGAGTTTCCCAGCGATTCTTCTTCACTGTCATAGATACTCCATATCCATTCGCGGTTGACGGTACTGAATCCGTCGAAATATTCATCGGCATTCATAAGCGGATAACCGGCACGTGCCAGTGCAGCGTAATGGGCGGCAGTACTCCAATCCTCACGGGTGAGTGCGGCACGGGCATAGGTGGCGTAAGCGGCATTCACATTGATTTTGTGATTCTCGTCTTCTTTACGGGCAATTCCGGATGCCTGATAATAGGTGATGGCCTGGTTAAGGTCGTTGTAAATCTGTTCGTAGCAGGCCAGCATAGAAGAAAGAGGACAGTCGCCGGTAGAAGATGTATTGAGCCGGAGAACCACCCCTTCAGCACTGCCGTTTTGCGAATCACACCAGCGTGGCGAGTAGAACTGCAGCAGTTGCAGGTAACAATAGGCACGGTAGGTTAGTGCCTGCGCATAAATATATTTGAATTTATGACTACCTTCGGGGTCGACATAATTTATAATAGCGTTGGCATTACTGATTACTTTGTAGTAATAATGCCACATATACTCCGTGTAACTACTGGTAGGTATGGCATGAGAAGCCCCGTTGAATATCGTATAGAAATTGTTGCGGGGACAATACATGTCAGCCCCCTGATACTCGGCATACATCAGTTTGACAGATCCTTCACCGTTGAATGACACGCCATCGAGTTTATTAGTGGGGTAAGTGGTTTTCATCAACTTCTCCAATCCGCTGACAGCATAGGCAGCGTACGCTTCATCCTTGAATAAATCGGCAGGAGATACCTGATTGGTAGGGGCGGTATCCAGATAGTCGCTGGCGCAGGAGTAACACAACAGCGTCAGGAGCAGGCAGAATCCTATGGAGTGATTCAGGAATTTCATGTGTATGGCTTTTTTCTTCATAAGGCTATAAGTTAATGTTGACTCCGAACGAGAAAACACGGGCGATACTCGTATAATTGTTGACGATTCCGTCAAAGGTCTGTACCGGGTTCAGCCCTTTGCGTTTGCTGAACAGGGCGACATTCTCTATGGCAGCATGTAAGCGGATGCCGCCGAGTTTCAATCGTTTGCTCCATGTGGCGGGCAGCCGATAGGAGAGGGTAATGTTCTTGATGCTTAGATAGTCGCCGCTTACAATATAGCGTGTAGATGCTTTCTGGCTGTTATATCCATTGATCGTTGCATCCAGATTCACTTGCGGAATACCCGATGGATCGAGACGGTTGGGCGATGTGGGCGTCATGCCTTCAGGGATTGCTGTCCATGCATTCAGTAAATCGGGAGTCAATGAATGTACGCCTACCGATGTCAGAGTCTGATAAGGCTGGTCGAAGACTTTGGAACCGCAACTGAAAATCATCAGGGCGGACAGAGTCAGGTCTTTCCAGCGGAGAGAGGTGGTGACCGAGCCGTTTATCTTCGGTAATGAACTGTCCGACCAGTCTTTGCGTGCATATCTCGGGTCGCCTGTATAATATTGTCCGTTGATGTCTACCCAACTGTCTGTCGGAATCGGATTTTTGCCTTCGGTGCTCTCTTCTCCGTTTACGGGTGTTTTTCCATCCTCTCCGGCAATGTAATAAGCGTTGAAGTCCGGCAGATATACACTGCGACCTGTCATCTGGTCTACGCCAGCATACTGGTACAGCCAGAATTCATAAATGCTGTGTCCCTCTTTGAACTTCTGGAAATCTCCGTTCGTAATTCCCTCTTCCCGATCTTTATCCGGCAGTTTTCCGATCTTGTTTTTCACTTTGGAAAGGTTCAAACCTACATTCCATTCCCATTCCCGGTTGCGGATGATATCCCCGTCGGCAGAGAATTCCCATCCTTTATTGGAAACGTCTCCAATGTTTCGCCAGACGGTGGAAAGGCCTGTCGATGAGTCAGTGGCACCGGCAGATAGTGGTTGGATAAACTTGAACAGCAAGTCGTCCGAATGCTTGTTATAGTATTCGAAACTTAGGTTCACACGGTTGAAAAGACGAGTTTCCAGACCGATATTCAGCGAAGAATTCGTTTCCCATTTTAGTTCCGGGTTTTCGTTCTGCACTTTGTAGTAAGCGGCTTCTCCACCGTTGACGGCAGAGCCGTAGAGAGACATCCACTGGTACAGGCCATTACTGCTTCCGAAGTTATCGTTTCCCACTTGCCCGTAAGAAACCCGTAACTTGAGGCGGTTCAGCCACGACACGTTTTTCAGGAACGCTTCGTTGGAAAGCATCCAGCCGATACCTACGCTCCAAAAGTTACCCCAGCGATGGTCTGTATGGAAGATGGAGGAACCGTCGCGCCGGAAAGAAGCTTCGGCAAAATAAGTTTCGTTGTAGTCATACCGGGCCCGTGTGAAGTGACCCTCTGTACGATAGGTGTCTTTATATCCCTCACTGTAAGTTGTGGTGGTGAAATTTGAAAGTTCGTCTATTCCGGGAAAGCTCTTATTCTTTTTCTGTATGGCGTCGAAATTAAGCTTGTAATCATAGTTCTCGTGCCCCACCATCCATTCTACGAAATGCCTGCCGAACTGGTGTTTCCATGCCAGTAGCTGTTGCAGGGTATATTCCTGATCGATCTTGCTGATAAAACCAGTGTCCTTGTAAGCGCCTATTTCCGCATTTCCGTATTGGCTGTCCTCGATATTGCGCAGGCTGATATTGCCTTTCAATGAGAATGTAAAATCGCGTAGGAAAGAAACGTCCACATAGGCATTTCCTTGCAAGGTATTGGCAGCGTTCCACAACTTGTTCTTTTCGCTTTCCCACAGTAGATGGCGTCCATTGCTGGCGGCATCCGATTCCGAACGGCTTTCCGAACCGTCATCATATTGTTTTCCGCCTTCTTCGTTCAGGATATAATCTCCTTTGGAATGAAGCAATGAGCCGTCGCTGGCAAATACATCCTCTGTATAGTGGAGATGCACCGGATAGATAGGTGCTATTCTCCGTGCAAAGTAAAATGCATTCGACAGGTTATTGGATTGCGCACTTCCGGCGGCTCCTACATCCCAGTTCGTTTTCTGGTGCGTGCCTCCGAGCGACAAGCCCGTTTTTAGCCATGGGCGTGGGGTGAAGTCAGCGTTGAGTGAGCCGCTAAGACGATTGAAATCACTTTTCCTGGTATATCCGTCTTCATTAAGATAGCCTAGCGAGAAACGGATCCGGCTCTTTTCATTGCCGGATTCTCCGCTTAGGTTGTATTCCTGGCGGTGACCGTTACGTGTGTAGGGAGAATACCAGTCGAGATCGTCCTTATATCCGTCCAATATCCGGGCGTCGGATACCAGATGACCGTTTGCGTCGAAAAGGGCATTATCGGCTTTGTTATAGATGTTGATTCCTACTTTGCTGATAATGTCATTGTTGGTGGCGATGGTCGCTTCTTCGGGACTACTGCCGTTGCTGATAAGCTGGTTGCGATACCCCTGCCACATCGTTTCCATGAATTGATTGGCATTCATACGTTCGTAATCACCCTGTCCACGCGCGCTGAAGCCGTGGCGAATGTCCAGTTGAAGGGAAACTCCCTGTTTCTTCGCCTTTTTGGTGGTAATTAAAATCACACCATTCGAAGCCCGGCTACCGTACAATGCGCATGAAGCAGCATCTTTCAGTACGCTGACGCTTTCTATGTCTGCCGGATTAAGATCGGTGATCCATCCCGTATAGGGCATACCGTCTACCACGTAAAGCGGCTTATTGCTTCCGTTCACCGAACTGTATCCCCGGATACGAACTTCCGCTTCGATACCAGGCTGCCCCACTCCGTCAATTATCTGTAGCCCCGGTACCGCTCCGTTGAGCACGGAGATAACAGAACCGACCGGACGCATTTCGATTTGCTTACTGTCCACTACGGAAACAGCCCCGGTAATTGATCTTTTGAGGGCAGTGCCATACGCCACCTGCACTACTACTTCATCCAGTTCGTTCACGTTCGGACGCAACCGGATTTCCATCATATTATGCCGGGCAGACACTTCGATAGTTTGGTATCCTATGTAAGAAATAACCAGCATTTGCTGTCCGGGGAGGGTTTGTTGGAGGGTAAACTTTCCATCCAGATCTGAAATACAGCCTTGCCGACTGCCTTTCACTGTGACGAAAGCACCTGTCAATGGTTCCCGGCTTTCCTCATCAATGATGATTCCTGTTATATTTTTTGTTTGGGCAAAAGCTAGGTTAATGGATAGAAGCATGTAAATACATATCACTCCTATCTTTATTAAAGTATCTTCTGTCCGTCCTTTAATAATTGTCATAAGTTGTATATCTTGACGTATTTGTTGATTTTGCTTGCTTATTTAAACATTTACAAAACTAATATATTATAATTAGTGTTATAATACATTGCCTCCATTTATGCAATTTTAACGGTGTAGACTGCTAATTATTAGCTGAATTGACAAATTAGATGCTTTTTCTTGTTCCATATTTTATATTATTTGCTCTTGCGGCTCGAGAGATAGAGGCTTCTTTCTTTTTTTCATTGCATTAAGTAGAAATCTCTCCCAAAACGTATTATAGTTCGTTAAAAAAGTATACATTGCACGGATTCTGGACATTTTTGGTGGATAATTGGAACAAAATTGCAAGGTAAACCCGTTTTCTTTTGCTATTTTTGCATCGTGTACGTAAACGAAGTGCACGTAGAATAGAGAACTTATTCAATAACTATAAATAAATAAGGTATGAAAACGAACTATGAAATTCGCTATGCTGCGCATCCGGAAGATGCAAAAAGTTATGATACAACAAGAATTCGCAGAGATTTCTTAATCGAAAAGATATTTGTCCCCAATGAAGTAAATATGGTATATTCCATGTACGACCGTATGGTGGTAGGTGGTGCGCTTCCGGTAGGAGAGGTGCTGACGCTCGAAGCGATTGATCCGCTGAAAGCTCCGTTCTTCCTCACCCGTCGCGAAATGGGTATCTACAATGTTGGCGGTCCCGGTATTGTGAAAGCAGGCGACGCAGAGTTCGAACTGGACTATAAAGAAGCTCTTTATCTGGGTTCGGGCGACCGCGTAGTGACTTTCGAAAGCAAAGACACTGCTCATCCTGCTAAATTCTACTTCAACTCACTGACTGCACACCGCAACTATCCCGACCGCAAGGTGACGAAAGCCGATGCCGTAGTAGCTGAAATGGGTTCTTTGGAAGGTTCCAATCACCGCAACATCAATAAGATGCTGGTGAATCAGGTGTTGCCTACCTGCCAGTTGCAGATGGGTATGACGGAACTCGCTCCGGGAAGTGTGTGGAACACGATGCCGGCACACGTACACAGCCGTCGTATGGAAGCCTACTTCTATTTCGAAATTCCCGAAGATCATGCTATCTGCCACTTCATGGGTGAGGTAGGCGAGACGCGTCACGTATGGATGAAAGGCGATCAGGCCGTTCTTTCACCCGAATGGTCAATCCACTCGGCTGCTGCTACCCACAACTATACCTTTATCTGGGGAATGGGTGGCGAGAACCTCGACTACGGCGATCAGGACTTCTCGTTAATTACAGATTTGAAATAACAACTACAATAGTTTTCCTAATTTAATAACAAAAAGAATTATGAATCAGTTTTTGAATTTTTCTTTGGAAGGTAAAGTAGCTCTCGTTACAGGTGCTTCTTATGGTATCGGATTTGCTATTGCTTCTGCATTTGCAGAACAAGGTGCTAAAGTTTGTTTTAACGACATCAATCAAGAGTTGGTAGACAAAGGTATGGCTGCTTATGCTGCAAAAGGTATCAAAGCTCACGGTTACGTATGCGACGTGACAGACGAACCGGCTGTTCAGGCGATGGTTGCTACGATTGCAAAAGAAGTAGGTACAATTGATATCCTTGTAAATAACGCAGGTATTATCCGTCGTGTTCCTATGCACGAGATGGATGCTGCTGATTTCCGTCGTGTAATTGACATCGACTTGAATGCTCCGTTCATCGTTGCTAAGGCTGTTTTGCCGGCTATGATGGAAAAACGTGCAGGTAAGATCATCAACATCTGTTCTATGATGTCTGAATTGGGTCGTGAAACTGTATCTGCTTACGCTGCCGCTAAGGGTGGTTTGAAGATGCTGACTCGCAATATCTGTTCTGAATATGGTGAATACAACATCCAGTGTAATGGTATCGGCCCGGGTTACATCGCTACTCCGCAAACTGCTCCTCTTCGTGAGAAACAAGCAGACGGAAGCCGCCACCCATTCGATTCATTCATCTGCGCTAAGACTCCTGCCGGTCGTTGGTTGGATCCTGAAGAACTGACAGGTCCTGCCGTGTTCCTTGCTTCTGAAGCTTCTAACGCTGTTAACGGTCACATTCTCTACGTAGATGGTGGTATTCTTGCTTATATCGGAAAACAACCGAAATAATAGCTGATAGAAGAAATTCCGGTAAGGTGATAGAATGGCAAAGAGCATCCTCTTTTCATCTGTCACCTTATTTTTTATTATTCCCTTTGCAGGAGCTATATGGCCGATTTATTGGACATATATGCCCAACGTGTTGAACATATAGCTCCAACATGCCGAATATAATAGCCTCTGATTTGCAAAGTATATGTTATTCATTCAATGTAGACTAATTATGAGAAAGATATTAATTCTGTTTGCTGTAGCCTTGATTGGTTTTGCTTCTTGTGCCGACAGCAAGCAGTCAATGACAGTCACAGTGACCAATTCTTTGGCTCTTGAACGGGCAGGGGAGATGGTTGAAGTGCCGATGAGCGATGTGGTCGCTAAATTGAAACTGGCGGATACGGCACAGATTGTGGTGCTTGACGTCGACGGTCAGCAAGTGCCTTATCAGGTGACGTATGATGAGAAGGTGGTCTTCCCCGTTACGGTAGGGGCAAACAGTGCGGTTACTTATACCATTCAACCGGGCACACCGGCACCTTTTGATGTCATTGCTTGCGGTAAATACTACCCCGAACGTCTGGACGACGTAGCCTGGGAGAATGATCTTGGCGGATTCCGTGCTTATGGTCCTGCTTTGCAGGCTCGTGGAGAACGTGGTTTTGGCTATGATCTTTTTACGAAGTATAATACTACGGAGCCGATTTTGGAATCTCTGTATGCTGAAGAACTTAATCCTGAAAAGCGTGCCAAGATAGCCGAACTGAAAAAGACAGATCCGAAAGCCGCTTCCGAATTGCAGAATGCCATCTCTTACCATATCGATCATGGATACGGTATGGATTGCTATGCCGTAGGTCCCACGTTGGGCGCCGGCGTTGCCGCTTTGATGGCAGGTGACACTATTATCTATCCTTATTGCTATCGCACACAGGAAATCCTTGATAATGGTCCGCTGCGTTTCACGGTGAAGCTGGAGTTTAATCCGTTGGTGGTCCGTGGAGATTCTAATGTGGTGGAAACACGTGTCATCTCTTTGGATGCAGGTTCTTATCTCAATAAAACTGTTGTTTCATATACCAATTTGAAAGAAGCAATGCCGGTAACTACGGGACTTGTGTTGCGTGAACCGGATGGTGCGGTTGTGGCAGATGCTGCAAATGGCTATATCACTTACGTAGATCCTACAACTGACCGTAGTGGTGCAAACGGTAAGATATTTGTGGGTGCTGCATTCCCTGCACAGGTGAAAGAGGCGAAAGTGGTTCTTCTTTCCGAAAAGGAAAAGAAAGATCGTGGTGGAGCCGACGGTCATGTGCTGGCTATCAGCGAATATGAGCCTGGTTCTGAATATACTTATTACTGGGGATCTGCCTGGGATAAGGCGGCTATCAAGACTCCGGATGCCTGGAATAAATATATGGCTGAATATGCGCAGAAATTGCGTACTCCGTTGGCGGTGGCATATTAATTAATGTGCTGAATTGCTTATACAGTCAAAAAAGAAGGATTGTCGAGGTGTGACGAAACGCCCTCTTTAATTTCTTTTACTCACTGAATACGCGATTCATTATTGAATATCATGCGTCTTTTCTAATAGATGAAGCAAAGGTTTCTTTTTATCAAAGGAACCTTTGCTTATTTTTATCTTTCTGAAAAAGAAAGAGAATTAAGAATGTGTCTTTCTGGAAAAGAAAGATAATGTCCTTGAGCTATCTTGTAAAAGCGTGTTGTTCGTAATATTCGTATGTCGTTCCGTCTTCTTTCTCTTTCTCACGAAGTTCATAGACTAATTCATTCTCTGTCATTGTGGTCACTGTCCACACTTCTGTGTAATTATCCTCTTCAGTGTCGATGAGAGTCAGCTTATTACCGGAGTAGCTCCATGTACCGTGATAATAATTAGTACTTCTGGAGGAGTTGTAGACATCTTTTTCTACATACGTACCATCTTCCTTTAACTCTATGGAATAACGGTTGGTTCCATTTACAAAATCTTCTTTAGAGTCACTTACCTTTTCACCATCTTCCCATTCTTGTGAAAGATAATACACTCCATTCCATGTTCCTAACAATAAATCGCGTGAACCGACAGCGTCATCGTCGTCATCGCCACAGGAATAAATGCTGAACGACAGTAATACTGCAACTATGCAAACGGTTGCTTTCCAGATTGTTTTCATAATAAATTGTTTTAATTGTTTGATTTTGAGATGATTTGTTTTTATGGGATTATTTGATAATCGTTTCCACATGTCCATTCTTGAAGAATAGGTAGAACGAGCTGGAATACATCCATTGCACTTCTCCATTTGATTCTTGAATAGTCTGCGGTTTGCCGAAGGCCAGCAGACATTCATCTTCCGTCATGCCTTTCACCGGCTTGTTGATACTGATTTCATTCCAGTGAGTGATTGGTGAAAGTTGGTTCGTTACGATGAAGTCGAACATTTTATTCAATACTTGCGATTCCACCTGTACGAAGTCATCCATGATTTCTTTGTGAGATGCTTTCTTGTCCGGTTGCAGCTTCTCCATGGGAGTGATTTTTTTCATTATCACTGCTGATGATTCTATCCGTATATTGGAAAGATAGTAGACCAGCTTGCCGTCTTTTACTTGAAACAGGGCTTTGCAATAGTAAGTATTCTTCTGATTTGAATCTGCTTGCGAGGCAAGTATCAGATCGCAACTGAAGTTTTTAGCCCGTACGTTTACCTCTGTGATCCCTTCCCGTAGCTGCGGACAGACATTTTTGACGGTCCATAACAGTGCATTAGCGTAGATGTTCTCGTCATGCATGCTGCTGAAAGGGGTAAATCCGCTGACCACATATTTATTGCCGTCTGCACTGACGGGATAGCTCTTTTTCTGTTCGGTGAAAGTCTGTGCTATCAGCGGGATAACTCCCGTCAGCAGATACATGATTGCCAGAAATTGTCGTTTGGTCATCATATTCCGTTATTTTTAAGAAAACAGCATCCACGGCCCTTTTTGCGAAGAGAAAAGATCGTGGACGCTGAATAAATAATATGGTTTATTGAGGTTTGGTTGTCCTTAGAAGGTAATACCTAGACGAATCATAAAGTTACTGGTCTTGAATCCGTCGGCATCGCTGAATGTATCTATGAATCCGCGCTGATAGGTGAGATCCAGGTTGAAACGGTCGTACCAGACTCCTACACCGATATTCATACCGGCATCGAAATGATTGTAGTCAACTTCCATGTAATCTGCGTAATCTCCCCAACTGATGCTCTCTCCGTCTGCTTTCATTTTGCTCGTGTAATCGTAGCTGGCAAAGACTCCTACATGCGGGTCGATATGAACATTGTCCGCCACTGCAAATTTCCATCCGAATGTGAACGGAGAGTATTGTATATTATGAGCCATGCACTTCGTGTCTTCCACTTTGAAACCACGGGAGCCGAGTCCAAATTCCATTCCCCAGTATCCTCCTGTGCTGCCTAAAGGCTTCTGGTAGCCAAATGTTGCGTTATATCCGATGTTTGAGTCAGCTCCTTCGGCTCCGTCACCGGAGAAGTTCATGATATTCAAACCTGCACGCAAGAACCATTGTGTGCTGCTGGCTTGCTTCTCTGTTTTGACGATTGCACTTCTGGATGATACGATTTGCGCTTGAGTTCCTACGCACAATAAGAGTGCGGCAATCATTGATAGTACTTTTTTCATTGTTATTTATGTTTTAGTGATTAATTCTTATTCTTAACGACAGGTGCTATCTGGCTTTTTCCATCCGTGGGTGATAACTTCTGCAGACGTATCCATTCATAATCGTCCTGGGTGGCAGGATGCCAGTTGACAAAGATGCCGGGATAACCTACTACTGTAACCGTGTATCCCCCTGTTTTTTCATTATCTTCCACTTTGAAAGTGGCTCCCATGATGACATCGCAGTTGTATTTGATGGTGGACAGATACGTCCCCCATGCACGGATGTTGTCAAGTTCTCCTTTCATGGCGATCTCCACTTCCTCTTTGCTTAGTGTCCATTCATCCTTGATTCGTCCCTTATCTTCCAGTATTTTCACCTCGACAACTGTGGGTTTGACACAAACTTCAGTAACTGCATCGCCTGCACGTGCCTGTGCATCACGAAACTTGAAGACCGTCTTTTGCGCATGGGCTCCGACGGCACAACCGACAACCAGAGCAATAATCAGAAATAGTTTTTTCGTTTTCATGTCCTTTTGTGATTATATGTTAATATGCCTGCAAAGGTATGCGAAAGGAGTATACTACCGGGTGAAAGCATAGTTCCAAGAACGATACGGAATTGTATCCTATTTGGATACACTGGGGAAGTTTCCGGTATTGATGCTGTCGGAAAGATCGCGGAAAAAATCATGGCCGAGGATGCAGGAGATGCGCCAGAGCAGGTGGATGTCGATATTCTCTTTTCGGAATATCTTGTAAACATTGGGGCGTGTGCAGCATAGTTGGGTAGCGAACCAGGTGACGGTGCGTCCCTGTTCGTGAAGCGTGCGTTCAATAAGTTGTCCCGCATGAATCATGTGCCTATTCTGCTTATGTGTGTCCCCCAGACTCCCGTTGGGCGGACAATTCAATCTATTGTTGACAGGAATATATAGAAAAGGCGTGGGAATCTCTCACCTTCGTCCGTTCCGTGTTCAAGGCCTTCGCAATGCCAACTATCGGGAACGAACAACGCAGAAAGCCCACGCCGATATGTACAACACCCGTAGCCTCCCTTTGTTTTCCAAAGTGAGGCACGGATGTATATAAATACACATCAGGAGGACGTCTTTGTTGCTGTTAGTCATTCCGATAGGTCAAAGTTTGCGAAGTTCTGAACACAAATGACAAACGCTTGTAAACGTCTTCTCAATATAAACGTCTCTCCCTCGCCACCCGGAGGCTTTCTGCGGAAGAGACCGTTGCAAATGTATAAAAAAATACGGTTGGAAATGGTAATGTGAATCAGAAACTTTTTGAATGCAGGTTGTTTTGCCCTCTTTTTGCCCTTTACCAGGCGAAATGCGGTTGCACTGGCATCTTGTAAGAAAGAGGAGGGATCTTTCAATTTTGGGCACGAAACGGGCTTTAAACTACAAAAGCCGGGGCATAATACCTCGGCTTATATTTTTTTTCTTATCAGGGAGCTTTTTTATTCATCAGAAACCTTTTCTTTCTTATCAGGAAGCTCTGCTCTTTTCGAAGTTTCTGTTTTTTCAAAGATTATAACACCTTGAATTCATAACCTTCCTCTTTCAGGAACTCGATGGCACGGGGAAGTGCGTATTGCAGGTTACCGTTGTTCCATGACTTCAGCGAATCGTGGAAAGTGATGATAGAACCGTTTCGCGCATAGCGTTTCACGTTGTTCAGCACTTGTTCCGGGCGCATCCGCTTACTGTAATCGCGGGTCACGAGATCCCACATAATGATGCGGTAATGATAGCGCAACGTATAATACTGCCTGAATCCCATGTGTCCGTGTGGTGGACGGAAGAGATCGGAATGAATAATATCATCTACCTTTCTGGCATTTGCCAGGTAATCCGGATTGGAATATTCAAATCCACGGATGTGGTTGAAAGTATGGTTACCGATGCGGTGTCCGTGCTCTACCACCATCCGGTATTCATCCGGGTGTTTGCGTATATTGTCGCCTACCATGAAAAAGGTAGCTTTAATATGATGCTTTTCCAGTATTTCCAGTACCCAGGGAGTTACTTCGGGGATGGGGCCGTCGTCGAAAGTCAGATAGACTGCCCGCTCATTCGGGTCCATCCGGAAGATAGCTTGTGGATACAACGCCCGGAAAAGCCAAGGTGGTTGTTCTATAAACATGAGAGTCTGTGTTTTGAAGTATTAGGAAATAAGTATTAAGTATTATACCTTACGGAAAACATGCCGGAAGCTACGTTAATACTTAATACTTATTACTTCATACCTAAATTATTTCCCTTTCATTCTCGTCACGTACTCGTTGTATAGCTGATCGAGTTGCGTAGAGTAATGTTTTGCGAGTTCTTCTGATTTGTATTTTTCCATTAGGCGGACTTCCGCGTCAAGCAAACTGGCGTTGTACACGAAGTTTTCGCTGGCAATGGCAAGCTGGTTATCGTTCAGGCTAAGATACCAGATCATGTATTCGAGCGACTTGTTGGCAAGCTCGTCGATAATCTTGTTGGCTTTCTCGTTCTGTCCCAGTTGATAATAAGACTCTGCCATTTGGAAGGCGCCATTTGCCCAGTCATACGGTACGTTGATTGCCGGAATCATCTTTTCGGCGTAATCGAGTGCAGCGAGTGCCTTGTCCTTCTTACCTTCTTTGATAAGCTGTCCTACGAGCTGCGTGAAGATACGGCGGTGCGTGTAGCACATACGCATCACGTTCTCGTCGATGTAGATACCCGGCTTGTCGATACCGCCGAACTTGAACTTGTTCATCAGGTTGTCGTACATCTTTTCACTGTCGATCTTGCTGTCCAGTTTGTCCGTATCGAACGGAGTGAAGCGGTAGGCGAGACCCTCCTGTGTGAAGTGGTTGCCCATGCCCAGATGGTTTTCGCTTCCTACGGTGATTGCCATATAGATAGGACGTTCCCAGTTAGCGTTGGCAAGCATTTCGAGCATCATCAGCTCACTCTTGTAGAGGGCGCGTTTCGGGTTGCCGTTGGCGTCTCTAAGGGTGATTGTCATGTATTCGGGGATAGAGTCGCCCAGAGCTTCCGGTATTTTCATGCCGGAGCGGCGTACGGCTTCCTTATCTATCTTCATGACGATGCTGTCCGTAGGGATGAGCGGAAGCTGTATCTCTTTTCCTGTCTTCTTGAGAAGTTCTTTCAATTGGTCGTTCTTGCCAAGCATCCAGCGGTTGATGATTTCCTTCAGTTCATAAGGATTCTCACCGAAGATGGAGTGAACGAGCGACAATATGGTAGTGTCTCCCTGTGCAGCCAGTTCGTTTGCCTGTTTGAAATAGCTGTCGATAAGAGCTTTCATTTCCGGACGGATAGAGATATATTCGTTTTGTCCTTCCACGTATTCCACACGGTCCCAAGTGATAGAGAGTGACGGAGAATCGTAGGCCGGACGTTTCATCTGGTCTATATACCAGTCTGTTTGCAGGTAACTTAAGTTACAGGTGCGGGCATCCGTACGGAAACCTTCCGTTTCCTGATTGTACCACAATGGGAAGGTATCGTTATCACCATTGGTGTAGATAATCGGGTTGCCTTCTTCCTGCAAAGTCATCAGGTAGTTCTGTCCGAAGTCGCGGGCAACGAAGCGTCCGCTGCGGTCGTGGTCATCCCATGTCTGTCCCGCCATCTGGATGGGGACGAACAAACAGAGCACTGAAGCCAGAACGGCTGCCGGAAGTTCCTGCATCTTGGCATAATCTCGCAACATGCGGATGATACCTGCCACTCCCATACCTACCCAGATGGCAAAGGCATAGAACGAACCGGCATACGCATAGTCTCGTTCACGGGGTTGTGCAGGAGTTTGGTTGAGGTAGAGCACGATAGCGATACCTGTCATAAAGAACAGGAAGAATACCACCCAGAATTGCTGGATACCTCGCTGGCTATGGTAAGCCTGCCAGAAGAGTCCGATTAAGCCGAGAATCAGCGGCAGACAGTAGAATACGTTGTGTCCTTTATTGTTTTTGAGATCTTGCGGAAGCAATTCCTGGTTACCTACCAGTAGGTTGTCGATAAACGGAATACCGGTGATCCAGTTGCCGTGCTCAATTTCTCCGCTACCCTGTATGTCATTCTGCCGTCCAGCAAAGTTCCACATGAAGTAACGCCAGTACATGAAGTTTAGCTGGTAGGAGAAGAAGAATTTGATATTTTCCCATTGGGTAGGCATGTTTACCATCACCATCTCTCCACACTGGTCGTAAGGAACGTCATATCCCTTGATGTCTACCCATTGTTTGTAGAGCGGTGCGTGTGACGAACTGTACATACGCGGGAAAAGCATATTCTGTGCATATTCGTATTCCACACGTCCGGGAAGTTCGATATAAGAGTCTTTTTCGTCGGGCGAAGTCTTTTCCTTGCGGACAAACTTACTTCCTGCTTCCGATTGGCGCGGAATACAATAGCCGTCTTTTATGTCAAGTGCCACTTTCGAAGAGAAAGCAGGGCCGTAGAAGAGCGGACGGGTTCCGTATTGTTCACGGCCGAGGTATTCGCCCAGGGTGAATATATCCTCCGGTGAGTTTTGGTCCATCGGAGTGTTGGCAGTAGAACGGATAACGATCAGTGCGTAAGAAGAATACCCGATTACGATCATCATGGTGCACAGTAATGCTGTGTTCATGGTGCGGGCGGTGATACGCCATCTCTCTTTGATTTTAGCCTGTACACTCGGAGCAAGATAAAGTCCCAATGCGGCGATAACCAAAATACCGATGATGATACTGCTGGCTCCGTGTCCGTAGAATGGGATACCCAGCAAAGCGATCGTCAGGATAAAGGAGATAGCCATGCGCGCTTTGTTTTTTTCGGTGTAACTTTCGTATACACCCCAAATCAGAGCGGCCGCAAGCAGAATGATATAAACCACTACGCCCGAATTGAATGACATTCCGAGTCCGTTGACGAACAACAACTCGAACCAGCCGCCTACTTTCACAATACCCGGTACGATGCCGTAAAGCACGGCTGCAACGAGTACCATTGAGCCGAATAACGCAATTAACGAACCTTTGGCGGTAGCGTTTGGAGTTTTCTTGTAATAGTATACCAGTACGATGGCGGGCAGACAAAGCAAGTTCAGCAAGTGAACACCGATACTCAATCCCGTCAGATAGGCGATGAGGATAATCCAACGGTCGCTGTGCGGCTGGTCGGCTACGTCTTCCCATTTCAGAATCAACCAGAAAACAACAGCGGTAAACAGGGAGGAGAAGGCATATACTTCACCTTCCACGGCCGAGAACCAGAATGTGTCACTGAATGTATAAACCAGTGCACCGATCAGTCCGCTACCCATCACTGTGATAAGCTGTCCTTTGGTGATATTGTTTTCGTCAGTGATAATCAGTTTGCGTACCAGGTGGGTGATGCTCCAGAAAAGGAACAGGATACAGGCGCCACTCATGAGGGCACTCATGTAATTCACCATTTTAGCAACAGTTGTTACGTCGGAAGCAAATTGAGAAAACAGATTCGCCACTAGCATGAAGAAAGGCGCGCCGGGCGGGTGTCCGACTTCCAGTTTATAGCCGGTGGTTATGAACTCCGGGCAATCCCAGAAACTTGCGGTCGGTTCTATTGTCAGGCAGTAGACGGTTGCCGCAATGATGAATGTAAGCCAACCCATAAGGTTGTTTACGGTTCTGTACTGTTTCATTAGCACTATCGTAGTTTATTCGTTAAAAACAAATTATGAGGTCGCAAAGATAGTGATTTGTAAGGATAATGAGGAAGAAAGTAAGAAATATTAAGTAACAAAGGGGTGATTTACTATCTCTTTCACTCTTCCGGAAGGCAGCAGAGAGGGAAGATACATTTTAAAACAAGGAAGCCGTATATCTATATAGAGTCTATGGCAACTTTAATGATGGTGATTATGCTCTCCTAAAACCCGGTGAGGCAATGTACCGTGTCCCAATAGCTCGATAGGGCAGTTGAAGTTCCTTTCCAGCCATTCGGTAGTAACGCCTGTATCCGGATGGTAATCCAGCGTTTCGTTGACACAGGCGATGGATTTTACCTGTTGCAATACAGTGCCGATGTCGTGACTGACAAGGATAATGGCACATTCTTTATTGATTTCAGCCAATAACTCATAAAGGCGTGCTTCGAAACGCTTGTCGATATACGTGCTGGGTTCATCGAGAATCAATACCGCAGGGTCGGAGATGATGGCACGTCCCAACAGGGCACGTTGCAGCTGCCCGCCGCTTAATTGCCCGATAGAACGGTGTTCGAGTCCTTCAAGCCCCATGCGGGAAATAATCTGTTTACCTTTCTCTTTCTGTTCGGGAGTAAATCGTGAAGTGAGCGATTTTTGTATGCTTAATCCGGATAGGATCACTTCTTCCACGGAAATAGGGAACTTCCGGTCTATACTGTTGTATTGAGGCAGATAACCCAGGAAAGTAGAAGTGGTTTTAGTAGATGCTTTTTCAGGAGTATGGAATATAATTTCCCCTCCGGTTGGCTTCAACAGACCGAGGATGCACTTTATAAGCGTCGTTTTGCCGCCTCCGTTCGGACCTATAATACCTAGAAAATCCCGTTCGTAGATGCTTAGATTAACATCGTGGAGAACAGTGCGACCGTCATATCCGGCGGAAAGATTCTTTATTTCGATTATTGGTTTCATCGTTGGAAATGGCTTGATGGGTTCTTTCTTTATACATTTATTTTGTTGCAGCCTGTGGCGCGAGGGCTTTGGCTACATTCAGCATTTCTTCTTCCCAGTCGTAACTTAGCGGATTGATAGGGATCACTTTCGTTCCGGTTTGCTGCGCGATGGTTTCCGCATTGCGTTTGTCAAATTCCGGTTGAACAAAGATTACACGTACATCTTCTGCCTGACACAGGTCTATCAAGGCTTTCAGATGGGCGGGAGAAGGTTCTTTGCCCCCTTCTTCGATGGAAATCTGATGCAATCCGTAGTCGCGGGCGAAGTAGGAGAGAGCCGGATGATAAATCATGAAGGCTTTGGCTGCTTCGGGAGCGGAGAGTTGACGGCGAATCAGGCTGTCGGTGTGCTGGATACGCTGGCAGAGCGAATCGTAGCGGTTTCTATAGTATACCTCATTTGTCTTATCCAGTTGGCTAAGGGCTTTGTAGGTGTTTCCTGCAATGATTAAAGCATTACCGGTGGAATTCCATACGTGCGGCTCTACAGCATGGATATGCCCGTCGTGGCTGTTATGTCCGTGGTCGTGGTCATCATTGTTGAGTATGAGGTCGATTCCTTTGGAGGTGTCGAACACTTGAATATGGGGGGTATTGTTCATTAAGCGATCCATCCAGGTCTGTTCGAAGCCGATGTATCCGATGCGGAAATAGGCTTTGCTGTCTCCCAGAGACACGAGTTGTTGGGGGACAGGATCATAGGTTTCCGGGCTGGAACCTTTGGGGACCATGCTGACTACTTTAAATTTATCTCCGGCAATAGCTTCCGTGAAATAACGTTGCGGTTCCAGGGTGACGGTAATCACCGGTTTTGCTTCGTCATCGTTGCTTGCTTGGGAAGAGCGTCCTGTGCAGGCTGCCATTAGGAGGCAGGCACTAAGGAGGAAGAGGGTTCTCATATCTTTTAGTTGTTTTTTCATGACTTCTTCTATTTCGGGGGTTCTTTTTTATCTTGTTTCTATTCTTATTTTCGGGCCCGTAATATTTCCCGTTTACCACCCGGAGGTCCGGGCAGACGTTCTACTGTGAATCCGGCTGTCTGTAACATCCGGCGGACGACACCTTTGGCGCAGTAAGTGGTCAGGATGCCGTCTCTATCTAATAAAACGTAGAGGCGGTTGAATAGTTCTTGCGACCACATTTCCGGTTGCTTTTCCGGTGCAAAGGCATCGAAGTAAATGAGGTTAAATGAAAGATTCAGGGCAGGTGATTCGGCGTTGGTTACGCTATCATTGATATTGCTCATTGTTCGTTCTCTGTTCTCAACCCATTTGTTTACGTCTGTCTCTACTTTCCGTAGGGTGAAGTGTGGAGTGAGTTGCACGTCTTTCTCCCAAGGTGATGTATGAAGTTGCTTAAACAATTCGATAGCCGGTTGCTGCCGGGCGGTCGTCGTTAATTGTTCATCATTGGAGATATATCCTAATTGCTCTATCGTCTGCCATTCCAGTGGATAGAGTTCCAATCCTGTATAGTGTATATTCCGTCTGCTTCTTTCTGCTTCTTCAAGGGTGAGCCAGGCGTTTAGCCCTGTCCCGAAGCCGATCTCAAGAATATGTGGAGTAGTGGCGGAAGAGGCTTTAAGTCCCATATCGATGAAAATATGTTGAGACTCCGTGCGTGCCCCTTTCGTTGAATGATAATGTTCATTCAATTCCGGAACAAACAGGGTAGCGCTCCCGTCGTCGGTTTTCTCAATAATCCTTTCCATCATACAATCTCTAATGCTTACTGTCTAACGTCTAATACTTTTTACCTGATATTTAAAATCCTTATCCTGCTATAGCGTCCCAGGCACTTTCGAGTGCATACAGGAGAAGAATATAACGTATCAGTTTGCCGACAAACATGGAAACTATGGTGAGCCATGTGTTGCTTCGCATAAATCCCAGTGCAATGGCTATCACTTCCCCAATGGCGGGAAGAAAGGTGAAGAAGGCCATCAATGCTCCTTTCCCTTGCAGGAATTTCACCATTTTGTCTACTTTCTCTTTCTTTACCTTGAAATATTTCTCGATCCAACTGATTTTGCCCAGACGTCCCATGTAGTAGCAAGTCATTCCGCCTACTGTGTTGCCCAGAGTGGCGGAGATCAGACAGGCTATCGGGGGCAGACCGAGTTTCACCAGTGCCACCAGTACCAGTTCGGAACTGAAAGGCACGATGCTCCCAGCCAGTAAAGCCGAGATGAATAATCCCGGGAGTCCCCATTCTATGAGGAGTTGTATCGTTGAATCTATAAAAGCGTCCATATATTAAAAGCGAATAAGAGGATGAGACCGACCAATGAAATGATGAAAAACACATTCGAACTTTTACTATTGGTCAGTACAAAGAAATGTCCGATCAGGATGCTGTTGCTTATGATAAGCAAAGGCAATAGGGCACTGCAATATATCGGTTGCAGGGCAATCAGCAGGAACAGGAAAATCGTCAGGTCTATCAGGAATTGGAGATAGGCGCGTGTGCGTATCTTATCCTCAAATCCGGCGGCGATGCAATGGACGGCACTGACGATGAACATCACCAACAGATAGCCGAGTATTGCCAGTTCCCAAGGCTGGAGGATTTGCAGGTTGAAGAATTCCCCGATAGTCAGTAGCTGATTGAAAGGGCGATAGAACAACTCCATCTCATTGTAGAAGAAGGCGTGTCCGAACAGCATCCAGTATGGCAGCATCCATCCGAGCAGCGCACCGCAGAAACTACGCGGAGTGAGCGACTGGAAACGGTAGGCTTCGAGCAACCAAAGCACCGAGAGGATGGTGAACTGTGGGAACAGAATACTTCCCGCTCCGATAAAGAAGAAGGAGTAGAATAAATAACCCGCAGCTTGTGTTTGCTGATAGCTTTTAAACAGAAAATAAATGGAAATGAGAAAGCCCAGGGCAACAATATCTCCTGTATATAGGTAATGCATTTTCGGGCAGACGGTGACCAGCAGGAAATAGATAGCCGTCTGCATGGAAGCCCTCATACGGATAATGCTGAACTGATTGTTCAGCTCTATCAGAAAGTAACCGATGGTTGCATAAATCAGGAAGCTGACAATCCGGTCTGCCCACCCCGGAAGCAGAAAATCGCGGGCGGGTTGCCAAGCAGAAGGGCTGCCTTCGAGTACGGTTGAGGCTATGGAACCGGGAAATAAAAAGTAAGTCAACACCCAGCATAGGGCGCAGATAAAGATAACGGCAGGCAGGGTCCACCGTCCTGCCGTCACTTGACTTTGTAGTCTTTTATTTCTCATGAGTTTATTACTTGTTATCTCTTGATACTATAGGTACATTCGGTTGATATTCCGGATATTAATATCCTGCATGCTTGATGTTAACAACCATCCTGTCAGCTGTTAATACCTGATTCCTTAAGTATTAACAATTGTCGTCTAAACTATTAATACTTGATAACTCAACTATTAATGCTTGACAAGTCAATGATGTTCAACGCTATGCGGAATAGGGCTACTTGCGTGCGAAACTTGAATTACAAATCGAATCCGATATCGCGGCGGAAATACTTCTTGTCGAAGTCGATCATGTCTGCCACTTTGTAGCTCTGTGCCAGTGCCTCTTCTTTCGTTGCACCGTAAGAGCAAACGGCAATCACACGTCCTCCGTTCGTCACTACTTGTCCGTCTTTCATGGCTGTTCCGGCATGGAAAATGATGCTGTCGGTAGCGGCAGCCTGTTCCAGTCCGCTGATAGGGAATCCTTTTTCGTAGGCTTCGGGATAACCACCGCTGACAAGGATGACACAGCCGGCTGAACGTGGGTCCATCACCAGTGTTTTTTCGTTCAGGTTGCCTGCGGCAGTACCTTCAAGCAGTTCTACGAAGTCGCTCTGGATACGGAGCATCACGCTTTCTGTTTCCGGGTCGCCCATGCGGACGTTGTATTCGATCACCATCGGTTCACCTTTCACCTTGATAAGGCCGAGGAAGATGAAGCCTTTGTAAGTGATGTTTTCTTCTTTCAGGCCGTTGATGGTCGGTTCGATGATGCGTGTGCGTACTTTCTCCATAAATACTTCATCGGCAAACGGAACGGGGGTTACGCTACCCATACCGCCTGTATTTAGTCCTTTATCGCCTTCACCGATGCGTTTGTAGTCTTTGGCTACGGGGAGGACTTTATAGTGTTCTCCGTCTGTCAGTACGAATACAGAGCACTCGATACCGCTTAGGAACTCTTCGATTACAACGGTTGCCGATGCAGAGCCGAACATGCCACCCAGCATTTCTTTCAGTTCTACTTTAGCTTCGTCCAGTGTAGGGAGGATAAGTACTCCTTTTCCGGCACAAAGACCATCAGCCTTCAATACGTATGGAGCTTCCAGCGTTTCGAGGAAAGCGAGACCTTCTTCGAGGTTTGCCGAAGTGATGCTTTTGTAGCGGGCTGTCGGGATGTTGTGGCGCATCATGAAGCCTTTGGCAAACTCCTTGCTTCCTTCCAGTTCTGCTCCTTGAGCCGAAGGACCGATAACGGCAATATGCTTTAGCTCCGGACGGTTCTGGAAGTAGTCGTAGATTCCTTCTACCAACGGATCTTCGGGGCCTACTACTACCATTTGAATGTTCTCTTTCAGAGCGAAAGCGCTGATGGCTTCAAAATCGGTTGCTTTGATGTTGACATTCTCGCCTACGGCAGTTGTTCCGGCATTTCCCGGAGCAATGTACAGTTTTTCAACTTTCGGACTTTGGGCAATTTTCCATGCCAGTGCATGTTCGCGGCCGCCCGAGCCAAGTAATAATATCTTCATCTTTGTGCTATTATAAGTTATACTGTTATATATGATTCGTATAGATGCGGTGGACTTCACAGGTTTTATAAGTTCTGCTCAAAGTACCGGGTGATTTTCTCGTGCAGATGTACACGGTCGCGGCCTGCTACGTTGTGCTTGTGGCACGGGTAGATAAACAGGTCGGGATAAGTGCGGGCATCTACACAGGCTTTCATGAACGACAGGGTGTGTTGTGGCACGCAGGTGTCGTCGTGGTCGTCGTGAATAATCAATAGGTGACCTTTCAGTTGGCCGGCAAGGTTTTTCAGATTACATTCTTTGTAGCCTTCCGGATTGCTTTTTGGTGTATCCATATAGCGTTCGCCGTACATCACTTCATAATAACCCCAGTCGATTACCGGACCTCCGGCAACGCCTACTTTGAATATCTCCGGGTAACGGAGCATCAGGGCGGTAGTCATGTGACCTCCAAAACTCCATCCGTGTACGCCGATGCGCTCGCTGTCTACGTAGGGGAGGGATTTCAGGAATTCAACGCCTTTCACCTGATCTTTGCCTTCTTCGATACCGAGATGGCGGAAGGTGGCATTTTCAAATGTTAGTCCGCGGTTGCTGCTACCGCGATTGTCGATGGTGAACATGATATAGCCTTTGCTTGCCATGTATGTGTCCCATCCGCGTGCGCCGTTCTGCCATCCTCCGGTGACGCATTGCGCGTGAGGGCCTCCGTAGACATATACGATTACGGGATATTTCTTAGCCGGATCGAAGTTTGCCGGCTTCATCAGGCGGTAATGCAGGTCGGTAGTGCCGTCTGCCGCTTTGATTGTTCCGGTTTCGATGCTTGGCATCTGGTATCCGTCGTAAGGATTTTCGGCTGTCAGCAAGTTGGCTGTTTCTTTGAAGTTTTTGGTGTCTACCAGGTTGATGACGCGGGGTTGGTCTTTGGTGGAATAACGGTCGATAAGGTATGTACCAGAGGCGCTAAGTGTTCCGCTATGTTCGCTTTCCTTGCAGTTCTCAAACGGCTGGCTTATCTTTCCATTACTTACGTTTACTGCAAAATGGCCGCTTCTCAAGCCTTCTACGGCAGTGAAGATGACCTCTTTACGCTTTGTGTTGAATCCCAGGATTTCGCTGACCAGCCAGTTGCCTTTGGTTAGCTGTTTTACTTTACCGGCCTGGAAATAACTACCGCCGTTGGCACTATTATAGGTTTCACCTTTCATGTTTGCTGCATTTGTCTCAAAGAGATAAAGGTGATTGTAGCCGTCACGCTGACTTTGATAGATGAACTTGGTAGGGTCCCATGGCAAAAATACGATGGGGTTTTGCGGTTCAACGTATTTAGGGTGCATTTCTTCATAGAGAACTCCCATGGGTTCTCCTGTCTCTGCGTTGTACTGGCAGAGTTTGGCATGATTCTGGTCGCGGTTTACTTCGATCAGGTAGAGGCTCTTTTCATCCGGTGCCCAGCTGATGTTAGTGAAATAACGGTCTGTCGGATCGCCTGCATTCAGATAAATGCTTTTACCGGTAGCAGGGTTGTAAATGCCTACTTTTACCTGATGGCTCGTCATTCCTGCCATCGGATAGCGTACGTTATTTACTTCGCCTACACGTGCAGTGATGTCTACAAGCGGGTATTGTGTCACCATGCTTTCATCCATACGGTAGAAAGCGAGCAGGTTGCCTTTCGGACTCCAGAAAGTTCCTTTGTTGATACCGAATTCATTGCGGTGCACTGTTTGTCCGCAAACGATGCCTTCGGGTTCATTGGTTACTGCTTTCTCATTCACATATAGATTGTTATCTATCGTGTAAGCCACATTTCCACTGGCTGCGCAATAGTCTTCATTATTTGCCCCGTCCTTTGGTTTGAAAGTGCTGACAACCTGATTGTTCTTGAAATCATATACAATGAACTTTCCTGCTATCGTGAATAGCATTTGTGGCTTGTCTGTCCATGGAAAACGGACGGAATACAGGTGTGATAATTTTCCTGCCTTGTTTTCTTCAAGCACTTTGTTGATTTGCTCGCGAGTGATAACCATTGTTTCTTTCCCGGTTTTGGGTTGAATTGAATAAAGGGTATCTACTCCTGGCTTGATACATTCGTCGCCCCACCATTGCAGCCCGTACAGGTTTTCTGCATAGAGGTAACTCTCGCCGCCCGGAATCAGTTCTTCCAGCGTCGGTTTTTTGGTTTCTTGTGCCATAACATTGAATCCGATTGGTAGTGCCAACAATAACAGAATGGCTCTTTTTCCAATTTTACTCATTGCTCTTTTCTTTATTATTTGTTTTTAAATCCTTCTATTTTTACTCTGTCCAAAGGAGTCTGCTTTATTTGAATGGCAGCACTCAATTTGGCGAAAGCGGTGAATAGGTCGTCAAATTGCTTCTCGTAGCTTTCTCTGTCGGAGGATATGTCCTCTTCCAAATATTCAATCCTTTTCCTCAATTCTTCCAATTCCTGTTTTGGAGCGTGGGAGAGCAGGTATTGGCGCATGTGGACAAAGGCTCGCATGATGTTGATGTTGACTTCGATGGCTTTAGGGCTTCGAAGTACTCCGGAGAGCATGGCGACACCTTGTTCGGTAAAAGCAAAAGGTGCATATCGGTTACCGCCCTTGTTTGAGGTTGCAATTTGCAACCTCAAACTGATTTCCAGATAGTTAACTTCCTCGTTTGATAATTGGAACATGAAATCGGCTGGAAATCGTTCTATATTTCTTCTTACCATTTGCTTGAGATATTTTGTTTCAATCTCATACATTTCCGCCAAATCAAAGTCAAGCATAACTTTCTGCCCTCTGATCTCATATATCTTGTTTTCTACTATGATTAAATCATTCATATTTCGTTTAACTGGCAGCTTACTGTCTATGACTGTTGATTAATATGGTTATTTTTGGGTTCAAGATCGCAATTTGCGACCTTGAACTATTTATTCTGTGAGTTAATGATTGCTGAAATAAGTCATTAACTATTGAATCTTAGCCTATTCCCCTTCCTTCTTCGGAATCCTCGGCTCCCGGTTCCCTTTAAACTCTCTCGGGCCTCTCGAATCTCTTCCTCCGCGGAATTCTCCCTGTGGCTTTCTATCTCTGTCGCCACCTTTGAAGTCGCCACCTTCTCTGCGCGGCTTGTATTCTCCTTCTCTGCGTGGCTTGTATTCTCCCTCTCTGCGAGGTCTGGACTCACCATCCCGGCGTGGTTTTAATTCACCTTCGCGACGTGGCTTAAACTCTTTTCTTTCTCTGAATCTTGGAGCCTGTTCACTTTCACCCTCTTTCTTCTCTTCGCCCTCTTCCTGGCTCTTGAACTCTTTATATTTTCCGTCAAAAATCTCATATTTGCGGAATTCACACTCCAACGGTCCATTGAACAAAGGAACCTTCTGGCTTGCCTTCAAGCCAATCTGGTCGAAACACTCTTCCCGATAAGAAAGCACCCATGCTTCGTTTCCTACAAATGCATGTTTCAGACGTTCGCCGATCATCTGGTAAAGACCGAGCAAATCATTCGTAGAGATACGTTCCCCATAAGGAGGATTGGTGATGATGATTGATTTCTCTTTCGGCTGTTCGAACTGCTGGAACGGTTGCAATTTTAGCACGATATCTTTCGATACACCGGCAGCTTTTATATTGTGAGTTGCAATCTCATTCGCTTTCGGATTGTTGTCATACCCATAAATCTTATGAGTAAACTCACGCTCCTGACTGTCGTCATTGTAAATCTCATCAAACATATCCGCATCGAAATCCACCCATTTCTCGAAAGCAAACCCTTTACGGAATACTCCCGGAGCGATATTTTTAGCAATCAGTGCGGCTTCTACAGGGATAGTACCCGAACCACACATCGGATCGATCAGATCACATTCTCCACGCCATCCGGTCATTAAAATCATGCCGGCAGCCAATACCTCATTCAACGGAGCTTCTACCGCTTCCTGGCGATAACCGCGACGGTGAAGTGATTCTCCGGACGAGTCCAACGACAAGGTACAGGTAGTCTGTGCAATATGAATGTTCAGAAGTACATCCGGGTTGTTGATGCGTACCGACGGACGTTTACCCGTTTTCTCGCGGAAGTAGTCCACAATCGCATCTTTCACCTTGTACGAAACGAATTTCGAATGGCGGAACTCCTCACTGAATACTACTGCATCGATAGCAAATGTCTTGTTCACATCGAGATATTCTTCCCATGGAATAGCCTGTATTTGATTGTAAACCTCGTCAGCATCTTTGGCCGTAAAGTTCTTGATGGGTTTCAGGATACGGATGGCGGTACGTAGACAGAAATTAGCCTTGTACATCATACGTTTATCTCCTGTAAATGAAACCATACGACGTCCTATTTGAATGTCGTTGGCTCCTAATGCTGTCAGTTCTTCTGCAAGTATCTCTTCCAGTCCCTGGAAAGTCTTGGCTATCATCTCGAATTGTTCGCTCATATAGATTCTTTTGATTTTATTTTTTTGCTTTAGTTTGTACGATTCTTGCTCCTGCGGGCACGTTTTCCGTTACCCAGATATTACCGCCTACGGTTGCATCACGCCCGATGGTGATTCTTCCCAGAATAGTGGCGTTGGAATAAACAATTACATTGTCTTCCAGGATCGGATGGCGGGGGATTCCCTTGATAGGTTTTCCGTCGGCATCCAGCGGGAAACTCTTGGCTCCCAGCGTGACACCCTGATATAGTTTGACGTTGTTTCCGATGATACTCGTGGCGCCGATTACGACACCCGTACCATGGTCGATGGTGAAGTGAGTGCCAATCTTTGCGGCCGGATGGATATCAATTCCCGTTTCGCTATGCGCCATCTCCGTGATGATACGGGGAATCAGAGGAACACCCAGTTCCAGCAATTCATGCGCGATACGGTAATTGCTGATCGCTTTAATGGCCGGATAACAGAATATGACCTCTCCATAGCTTTCGGCAGCCGGGTCACCGTTGTAGGCGGCTTCCACATCCGTTGCCAGTATCCTCCTCATGGCGGGTAACTTACTGATGAATTTAGCAGCAAGACGTGCAGCTTCTTCTCGTTTGGAGTCGGAGCAGACGTTGCATTTCCCCTCTATGGAAGTGCTAAAACATAATCCGGCCAGGATTTGCTCACAAAGTAAATCAAACAATTTTTCAATGTTTACACCGATGTGATAATTGATGGTCCGGCTGTTAATAGTAGAATTTCCGTAATATCCGGGGAAAAGAATGGAGCGTGAAAGCTCAATAATTTCATACAAGACTTTTGCAGAGGGCAGTGGTTCGCCATCTTTGTGCTGATGAAACAGTCCTTTATAAGATTCGCTTTCCGATAGCTCATCGACTGCCTGTGTCAAAATGTGGGTGAAGTTCAGTGGACTCATTAGGTCAGTTGCTCATATTTATATGGGCACAAAGGTATTAAAAAAATAATAAAATTCGCTGGGATTCAGGATAAATAATGTATTTTTGTCACATTCAAAACATGACATGAATAAGGGGACTGATGAATCAGAAGACTGCTATGAAACTATTTGGACTGTTGGGGCTGTTGATGTTGTTGAGTTGCGGATATGCTGATAGACACCGCAATAGCTCTTCATGCGAACAGGCGTTGGTTGATTCTCTGGAAGTTCGTGTACAGGATTCTTTGTTTTCCAATGTGCATTATTCCCGCTCACAACTGCTTGAGGCACTGACGCAGACGCAAGATTCCCTGGTTTATTATCGTCTGCTCGCCCTTTACGGGAAAACATTTTTTGTCTCTTCCGATTTTGATTCTATACTCTATTACAACCGCCGGGTAAAAGAATTTTCCCGCAATGCTTCCCAATCTTCTGAATCTCTCCAGTCTCCACGATGGAATGATGTATTGTCCGATGTCTATAATATCGAAGGCAACGTATGGATGCAACTGAACCGCCCTGATTCTGCAATTATCGACTATAAGAAAGCCTATGGATATCGCCTGAAAGGAAAAAAACTACACCTGCTTCCGGATATTTGTATCAATATAGCTGATGCCTATCTGCATCGCAGTGACTTGGCGCACACTGCTTCGTATTACCGGCGCGCCCTGTTTCTCTGTGATTCTTTGAACTTGTCTGAGCACACGAAATTTCCTGTCTACTACGGATTGGGGCAGACTTACATGGAACTGCGCGATTTCGATTTATCCAATCATTACTATGAATTGGCCGGGCAGTTCTTCGATGAAATGAACGTGAGCGAGCAATGGACCTATCTCAACAATCGCGGCAACCATTATTATTACCGGAAAAACTATCAGGAGGCTTTGAAATATATGCGCAGGGCCAATGCACTCGTATCTTCTTATCCGCAGATGGTGTTTGAACAGAACTTTATCAAAGTAAACCTGGGAGAATTGTACTTGCTGACTGACAAACTGGACTCCGCACAGATCTGCCTGGACGAAAGTTATCGTTTCTTCTCCGATATACAGCATAACTCGGCTGTTCATTACATTGAAACCCAGATGATTGAACTGGCATTGAAGAAAGGTAATATAGCCCAAGCGAAGACTATGATCGCCCGGACTGCTCCTGTGGGGCATCTTGACGCCAATATGTTGACTATACGCAATCAGTATCTGCAACATTATTTTGAGCATACCGGTGATTATCGCCGTGCCTATGAATACCTGAAACGTGATTGCCATCTGGACGATTCCATCCGGAGCGAACGGATACAGATGCGTGTTGCCGAATTGGATATGCGTTACCGGCAGGATACGATAGTGCTTCGTAAGGAAATGAAGATTCAGCGACAGGCGGCAGAGATGAGAGTGCTCAAGTTGAACGTATCTATCTGGGTACTTGTCTGCGTGTTGCTTGTGGCAGGGGTAGTGGTAGTTGTCTGGTATATGCGTAAAAAGAGGGAGTTTCTTCGCCAGCGTTTCTTCCAGCAAATCAACCGTGTCCGCATGGAGAATTTGAGAAGCCGGATTTCTCCTCATTTTACTTTTAATGTACTGGGACGTGAGATCAATCAGTTTAACGGCTCGGAAGAGGTGAAACATAATCTGATGGAACTGGTGAAATATCTCCGTCGTAGCCTCGAACTTACCGAGAAATTGAGCGTATCTTTGCAAGACGAACTGGATTTCGTCCGTACATACATCGAACTGGAACGTGGGCGTGTCGGAGAAGATTTTGTCGCAACAATCACGGTGGAGGACGGTTTAGATGCAACCCGCATCATGATTCCATCTATGATTGTGCAAGTTCCGGTGGAGAATGCTATTAAACATGGACTGGCGGGAAAGGACGGAAAAAAGGAGCTAATGGTATATGTTTCCCGTGAAACAAATGGGATTCGCATAACGGTTACCGACAACGGACGCGGGTATCTCCCGCAGGTAGTTTCCGCCACACGGGGTACTGGTACAGGATTGAAAGTGTTGTATCAGACCATTCAATTACTGAATACAAAGAACAAGAGTGATAAAATACGTTTTAATATAACCAACAGAAGCGATGGACAAACCGGTACGGAAGTGTCGGTATATATCCCGTTTCGTTTTTCTTATGATTTATGATGGAGACAGAAGAAAAGTATAAGGTAGTCATCGTTGACGATGAACGTACAGCGATTGATGCTTTGCGCCGAGAGTTGGAGCCCTATCGTGAATTTGAAGTAAAAGGAATCGCAGGGAATGGTGCAAAAGGTAAAAAGATGATTATGGAGTTGCATCCGGACTTATTGTTTCTTGATGTGGAACTTCCGGATACGTTGGGACTCAATCTATTAAGTGAAATCAGGGAGGATATTTTGTGGGATATGAAGGTTGTGTTTTACACCTCTTATGACAAATACTTGCTTCAGGCGTTGCGTGAGTCGGCTTTCGACTTCCTGCTGAAGCCTTTTGAAGCAGAAGACCTGAAAGTAATTATGGACCGTTACCGGAAGGCTATGACCTCTACTTCGCTTCCTCTTTTGCCTTCTTTTGCTTCTTCTATCAGTGCATTGATGCCCCAGCAAGGCATGTTTATGATTAGTACAGTGACAGGCTTCAAACTCTTGCGACTGGAAGAAATCGGCTTTTTTGAATATCTGAAAGACAAACGTCAATGGCAGGTGGTCTTGTTTAATCAAACTTGTCTGAATTTGAAGCGAAATACAAAAGCAGAAGATATTATCAGTTATTCACAAGCTTTTGTACAGATTAGCCAATCTGCTATTGTAAATGTTAATTATCTGGCAATGATTGATGGTAAATGCTGTCAACTTTATCCGCCTTTTCATGATAAGAACGATCTGATTATTTCCCGAAGTTATCTAAAAGAACTACAAGAGCGTTTCTTTGTTTTGTAATGTGGACCTCATAGATTGAAATACGCCACTTCTTCAGCAGAAGCGGCGTATCTTTTTGTTAGAATATTAGAATGAGAGAGAGTTTATGTTACATATTTGTATTATCCATCGTAACGGTCATTTCGGGTACCAGTACGTAGGCTTGTTTTTTAGCGTTCCATTTATAATAATTCGTAGTAACGGTCTTGCCTTCATAAGTATAATTGATGCGTAGGTCTTTTTCCCATGCGTCCTTGCTATTGTTCCATTTCAAGGCTTCGCTTTCAATCATACGTTTGTTGTCATCGTACTTGTAGTTGTACTTCATGTAGTTGGCAAGTGTATTTCCGTCCATTTTGTAAACGGTTTGTCCCACTGTCATGCCATTCTCTTCGATTGGATTATAAATCAATTGATTATCGTAGCTACGTGCAGAAGTAGCAAGCGATACAACAAGAAGAGCTGCAGATAAAACGAACATTTTTAAAGATACTTTTGCTTTCATGGCTATTTAAGTTTTTGGGTTATACTTTCATTTGTCTACCAAATGCATTGATTTTACGCTGCAAATCTACATATTAATTTGGTATTTATGCGTTTTAGAAGATAAAAGATTGTCAAAATGTCAAGAGTGGGGGGGGTAGGTGGTAACTAGCTTTTTGCCAATATTGGTGACAAAAAAATATCCGGCAGTCAATCTGCCGGATATAGAATGAATCACTTCGTTGAAAAAGGAATCTTTTTTCTAGCTTTCTGGATACAGAGTTAAATAATGTTATTACTCATACTTGCTTTTATTTTGTAAGCGGAGGCCCCGGATAAGGTGGAGTCTCCCAGCGCAATTAGTATCTAAAAGATAGCAATTCCTTATTGAGGTAGTCTTTATTCACTTGATGGTTTAATGTGCCTCAAGCCAGTTTTTGCCCCATCCGCAATCTGCTTTCAAGGGGACGTGCATGCGGTATGCTTTCTCCATTTCTTCGATGACGATTTCTTCTACACGCTCTTTTTCATTGACAGGAACGCTGAAATTTAATTCGTCATGTACTTGCAGGATCATTTTGGCTTGTATTCCTTCGGCCTGAAACCGTTGATAGATACGTGCCATTGCTACTTTTATAATATCTGCCGCACTTCCCTGGATAGGGGCGTTGATGGCATTTCGTTCGGCATATCCGCGTACAACGGCATTCCGGGAATTGATGTCCGGTAAGAAGCGCTTCCGATGGAAGATTGTTTCCACATAGCCTTTTTCCTGGGCCACCTGAATGCTTTTATCCATATATGCTTTCACTCCCGGATAAGTTTCAAAGTAACCGTCGATTAACTCTTTGGCTTCTTTACGATCTACATTCATTCGTTCGGCAAGACCAAATACGGATATGCCATAGATGATACCGAAGTTGGCAGTCTTGGCTTTACGGCGCATGTCGGAACCTACGTCTTTCAGGTCGGTCTTATAAATTTTGGCAGCAGTGGCCGCATGAATATCGTGATTGCTAAGGAAAGCATCAATCATATTCTTATCCTCGCTAAGGTGTGCCATGATGCGCAACTCAATTTGCGAATAGTCGGCAGAGAAGAAGAGGCAGCCTTCATCGGGGATGAAAGCCTTGCGGATTTCTTTTCCGTTCTCGTCGCGGATAGGGATATTTTGTAAATTCGGATTGCTTGAACTAAGGCGTCCTGTAGCGGTTACAGTCTGGTTGAAAGAGGTGTGTACCCTTCCTGTACGTGGATTGATGAGCTGGGGGAGTGCGTCGATATACGTGCCCAATAGCTTTTTCAGTCCGCGATGTTCCAGAATCTTTTCTACTACCGGATGTTTGTGCCGGAGGCTTTCGAGCACTTCTTCCGAGGTGACGTACTGGCCGGTCTTAGTCTTTTTTGCCTTCTCTACGATTTTCAGTTTGTCAAATAGTACCTCACCGACTTGCTTGGGCGAAGCGATGTTGAAAGTTTCACCGGCTAATTCGTAAATCTCTTTTTCGATTTGCTCCATCTGGGCGGTGAAATGGGCGGACGATTGCTTCAATGCTTCCGTATCCAGCAATACTCCGTTTCGTTCTATATTAACTAATACGGGAACTAGTGGCATTTCTATATCATAGAACAAACGTTCTGCATCATTTTCTTTCAGTTCTTTCTCCAATACATTTTTCAGTTTCAGAGTTACGTCTGCATCTTCGCAGGCATATAGATATACATCTTTCGGGTCGAGATCGCGCATGTTCTTCTGATTCTTTCCTTTGGGACCTATCAGTTCGTCAATGTGGATAGTCTGATAGTGCAGGTAAATTTCCGCAAGATAATCCATGCCATGACGAAGTTCCGGTTGAAGAACATAATGAGCGATCATCGTATCGAAAAGTGGACCTTTTACTGTTGCGCCATAATTTTGAAGAACAATCATGTCGTACTTGATATTTTGTCCGACTTTTAACGAATTCTCATTTTCGAAGACCGGACGGAACTCATTTACGATTTTTAACGCTTCGTCTTGGTCCGATGGTACGGGAACATAAAAAGCTTCATTCTCTGCAATCGAAAAGCTCATTCCGACTAATTCGGCATCCATTGGTTCGGTTCCGGTGGTTTCCGTATCTAACGAGAGAATTTTCGATGTAAGTAACTTTTGAATAATTTCCTGCCTTTTCTCCTCTGTATCAATAAGTTGATAGCTATAAGTGAGCGATTCTAACGTCTCTAGGTTCGATTTTTTTGCTTCACCCGGTTCATCGGGCGTGAAATTCGCAAATAAATCGCCTTGCATTCCGCCTCCTTCTTCGGGAAAAAGTGGAAGAGGAGAGGGGGCGCTTTTCCCAGTGGCAACTTTGCTTCCGGTGGCAGAGGTTATTCCGTTTCCGGAAATATCTTTTTTGAGCACCCGGTCAATGAGTGTTCTAAATTCTAATTCCTCGAAAATGCTACGAAGTGAATTTTCGTCTGCTTCTTCGCGGACAAGAGCATCCATTTCAAGTTGGATGGGGACATCGATTTTAATGGTGGCGAGAAATTTCGAGAACGTAATCATTTCCCGGTTAGTTTCCACTTTTGTTTTCAATGCTCCTTTCAGTTGGTCGGTATGTTCCAATAGGTTTTCGATGCTTCCGAATTCGGAGATTAGTTTTTGAGCAGTCTTTTCTCCTACTCCGGGACATCCGGGGATGTTATCCGAAGAGTCGCCCATCAGTCCGAGCATATCGATCACCTGTACCGGAGACTGAATGTCAAACTTGGCTTTCACTTCCTCAACGCCCATCACTTCGAAACCTCCTGTGTGTTTAGGGCGATACATAAATACTTTGTCACTTACCAGCTGCCCGTAATCTTTGTCGGGAGTCATCATATAGGTAGTGATACCCTGGCGACCGGCTTCGGTAGCGAGTGTACCTATCACATCATCGGCTTCGTAGCCTGCCACTTCCAGAATGGGGATGCGGTAGGCGCGTATAATATCCTTTATAATAGGTACGGAAAGACGAATTGCTTCCGGAGTTTCTTCGCGTTGTGCTTTATATTGTTCAAAAGCCTCGTGGCGGAAGGTAGGACCTGCGGGGTCGAAGGCTACTCCTATATGAGTGGGATTCTCTTTTTTCAGTACTTCTTCGAGGGTGTTCACAAAACCCAGTATGGCTGAAGTGTTGAATCCTTTGGAATTGATTCTTGGGTTCTTAATAAAGGCGTAATACGCCCGATATATCAATGCATAAGCGTCTAAAAGAAATAATTTATTACCTGAATCCATAGATTTAATTAATTATTCATGGTAAAAGTACAAAAAAATACGGTATTAAGCGTTTTATTATTACTTTTGTGCTCAAATTGTGTAATAAATGGACAGTATCTCACTTATCAGAACTCCGATTGAAGCGGAACTGGGCGACTTCAAAGAACTTTTTGATAGTTCTCTCTCCAGTTCAAATGCATTGCTCGATAGCGTCGTATCTCACATACGGCAGAGGAATGGTAAGATGATGCGGCCTATTCTTGTTTTACTCGTGGCACGTCTTTATGGAGCTATATGTCCTTCCACTCTTCATGCGGCTGTTTCACTGGAACTCCTTCATACGGCCAGCCTGGTACATGATGACGTAGTGGATGAAAGTTCCGAACGTCGTGGACAGCTCTCGGTAAATGCTATCTTTAATAATAAAGTAGCGGTGCTGACGGGTGACTATTTATTGGCAACCAGCCTCGTACACGCCGAACTGACAAACAGTCATCGTATTATTCAGCTGGTGTCCACTCTTGGACAGGATCTTGCTGACGGTGAGTTGCTTCAGCTTTCAAATGTAAGTAATCACAGTTTTTCCGAGGAAGTCTATTTTGATGTAATCCGCAAGAAAACTGCTGCTCTTTTTGCTGCCTGCACAAAGGCTGCCGCTTTCTCGGTAGGTGTGGGTGAGGGGGAAGCTGAACTTGCCCGTTTGCTGGGCGAATATATTGGTATCTGTTTCCAGATAAAAGATGATATTTTCGATTACTTTGATAATAAGGAAATTGGTAAACCTACGGGTAATGATATGCTTGAAGGTAAACTGACATTACCCGCTTTGTATGTGCTGAATACGACGAAAAACGAGGAAGCGCAAGAAATTGCAATCAAAGTAAAGGAGGGTACGGCTACTCTCGATGAAATAGCTCATTTGATTTCGTTTATTAAAGAAAACGGAGGTATTGAATATGCGGTTCAGACTATGAATGTCTATAAGCAAAAAGCCTTCAATCTATTGGCTTCTTTGCCGGATTCCGATATCTGTGCAGCTCTCCGGGCTTATCTGGATTACGTAGTAGACCGCGAAAAATAGTTACTTCCGGTATTTTGCCAGAAGTGAATAGCACAATAATAACCGGTCCCAATCTTCTATCTTTTCCGATTTCATCGCTTTTCCTAAAAGGAAACTCTTGTCTATTTCTTCCGCTGTATGAAGATCTAAAGAGCATAATTTGGCGGCTTGCTCTATGTAGTCCCAGGCTTTCTCTTTGGTGATGTGACCACATGCTTGGGAGGCGCGCGCCAGGCTCACAAGCAGTCCCATATCCCATCCGATAATGCCTTTTTCCAAGTCATTTATCCATATAATAGGGTCCCTTCTTTCCTCTGTATATTTCACAAATTTGTATAGATTCTTTCCTTGACGGATAAAGCGTTCCACTCCGAAAAAACGCTTTTGAATGATGTTTTCGAACTCGTTGATGTTCTCTGTAGAGAGTAAATAGGGGAGCATAATCTGGTAGGAGACTCTGTCGCCTTCGTTGATAAGGAACTGGAATAGTCCGGTGGCGGACTCATTATCGGTGCAGTGAAACTCCTCTGTTAGCAGTTTGGATAGCTTTTGCGGATGGATTCCGGTCTCTATGGAGTTGAGATAGAAGCCTTGCAGTCCGGCTTCCATATAACCGATGCGTAGCCCCTTCTTTTTCTCTGCTCCGAGGATGAGGTTCAGAGGGTTGTGATTGAATCTTAAGGTTCTTGTATATGCGTCCATCCTAATACCTCCAAAGGTTCATGAAAAGCGTGAGAACTGTTGCCATGTATTTTCCTGAGGCTTCGGCAAGCCGTTATGAGTATACAAGCAACAGTCCCACGCTCCATTCGATATATAACAAAAGTATATACATGAAGGTGCGTGAGACCCGTTTGCTTATTACCATTCATAACTTTGAATTTTGCCGAATTCCAGGAATTGGTAATAAATGAAACGTTCTCTAATATAACTAATTAGCTATATTTTCATCGCTAAACCTTTTACAAAGATAAGTATTTTTCTGAATTCTCCTGTAACTATCTTTAGATTTTCTTAAATAAAAAATACCGCGTCGGTTCCCGGAGTACGGGAATCGCGCGGTAAGGCGTATTTGATTGCTAATGTAGCCTTTAGCTTAGAAGAACTTGATTTCTTCCCCTTTGATGTCAGAAAGAAGGAGGTTGGCTAAGCGGCTGGTTCCCAGGCGGAACAGTTGATTATCCAGCCATTCTTCACCCAATAGCTCTTTTACAATTGTGTAGTAAATAATCGCATCATTAACGGTATTGATGCCACCTGCCGGTTTGAATCCAATCTTGATTCCGGTCTTCTGGTGGTATTCTTTGATGGCTTCACACATCACGTAAGCGGCTTCCGGAGTAGCGGCAGGCTGTTGCTTACCAGTGGAAGTCTTGATGAAATCTGCGCCCGAATACATGGATAGGATAGAGGCTTTCTTGATGTTGGAAGCACTCTTTAGTGCACCAGTTTCGAGGATCACTTTGAGGTGGCGTTCCTTGCAAACTTCCTTTAATTCCTGTATTTCTTCACACATTCCTTCGTAGTCTCCGCTTAGGAATTTGCCGATGGAAATGACAATATCTATTTCATCTGCACCTTCTGCGATTGCTAATGCTGTTTCTGCCACTTTTACTTCAATAAATGTCTGTGAAGAGGGGAAACCTCCTGATACACAGGCTATATTGACTCTGTCTACCTCCAGCGTATTCTTAACGATGGCTGCAAAATTGGGGTATACACAGATTGCTGCAACATTTTTCAGATCAGGATATTCGTCGTCAAACTGATTGACTTTTTCGGTAAAGTGCATCACACTTTTGTCACTGTCTGTACTATTCAAAGTAGTCAGATCAATACAGTTGAACAGGAACTTCTTAACATCTTCCGTGTTGTTTTCCGGCACTTTTTTCTCAATCAATTCAGCTACGCGAGCTTGAATATCTGCATCGCTCAGATTGGTATTATACTTTGCCAATGCGGCATTGTACTTGTTGGGCTGTGAGTTATTCTCTTCCATGATCTTTCAGTTTTGGGTTGTTGATATGTCTTTTATTATCTCGTTTCGTTTTCTTATCCATGCTTTTCTGGAAAGCAGTGGTTATGTCTACACCTGTCTGGTTGGCAATGCAGAGAAGCACCCATAAAACGTCTGCTATCTCTTCATCTATATTATCTTTCTCTCCCTCTTTAAAGGATTGATCTCCATATTTGCGGGCCATGACACGCGCCAGTTCTCCTACCTCTTCCGTGAGAACTGCCATATTGGTCAACTCGCTGAAGTAGCGGACGCCGTATGTTTTCACCCATTGGTCCACTTGTTTCTGTGCTTCTTCCAGAGTCATAATTGTTGATGGTTGGTTATTATTCTTTGTTTTTTGTATCCATGCATATAGTAACGGGACCGTCGTTTAAAAGTTCAACTTTCATGTCTGCCCCAAAGATGCCTGTGCCTATTTCTTTTCCCAATGCACCGCTTAAATCTTTGCAGAATTGTTCGTAGAGTGGGATAGAGACATCTGGCTTGGCAGCTTTGATATAGGAGGGGCGATTTCCCTTCTTGGTAGAAGCGTGTAACGTGAACTGGCTGATAACCAGAATCTCACCTCCATCTTCTAAGATAGATTTGTTCATTACACCATTCTCATCATCGAAGATACGTAGATTTACAATCTTCTTGCAGAGCCAGTCGATATCTTCCTGCCCGTCTGCTTCTTCAATACCGACTAATATCAGCATCCCTTTCCCAATGGACGACTTGCAGTGTCCTTCAATGGTTACTGACGCATGGCTTACCCGTTGTATGACTATTCTCATTGTTATTTATTCTATTTCATGATTAGGAAAGGCAAATTTACAAAATTCAGAAGAGAAAACGGTGTGTTGATGGGAAAATATTGTGAATTCGCTCCGTAGTCAATAGGACCATTCGTTATTGTTTGTTGTCAATTCGCTATCTTGGGTGCCGCCTTGGCTGACGTATTTCCTTATTGTTGTTCGTTATTCAAACCTTCTTTTACAGTCTTGGCTTTCGCTTCTCCAATCACAGCGGCAATCTCCTCAAAAGAGGCTTCTTTGATCCGTTTTACGCTCTTAAATTCTTTCAGAAGCGCTGTTTTTGTCTTTTCTCCAATCCCTTTGATATTGTCTAATGCCGATGCTATCTGCCGTTTGCTGCGTTTATCACGATGGAAACTGATGGCAAAGCGGTGCACCTCATCCTGAATCTGTGTCAGCAAACGGAATAACGGGCTTTGCTGTTTGATACCGATAGTCTGCGGAGGAAATCCAAAAAGCAGTTCCGATGTGCGATGGCGATTGTCCTTTGCCAGTCCGGCAATCGGGATTGTTAAGTTCAGCTCATCTTCAACCACCTCTCTAACGACCTCCATTTGGCCCTTTCCACCATCGGTGATAATCAGGTCGGGTAGAGGGGTGTTTTCTTCAATAGCGCGCTGATAACGTCTTCTGACGACCTCTTTCATGGATGCATAGTCGTCAGGTCCTACAACCGTCTTTATATTGTATTTCCGATAATCCTTCTTTGAGGGTTTAGCCTTTTTAAAGACAACGCAAGCGGCCACGGCATCAGAACCCTGTATGTTTGAGTTGTCAAAGCATTCAATTTGCAAAGGCGGTCTGTCCAGATGCAGCTCTTGCTGTATCTCTTTCATTAATCGCATACTTCTTTGCTCCGGATTCAGCTTTTCCGCCTGTTTTAGACGGTCGGCTTTGTATTGCTTCACGTTTAGAATCGAAAGATCCAGCAATTTCTTTTTATCTCCCCGCTGTGGAACGGTAAATACGATGTTGTTTAGCTCCAAATCAAGTTCAAAAGGCACTATAATCTCTCTGGATTGACTCTTATAGCGTTCCCGCATTTCGATAATACCCAGTGTCAAAAGCTCCTCTTTTGATTCATTCAGCTTCTTTTTATATTCGAATGTAAACGCCTGGTTAATGGCGCCGTTTGTAATATGCAGATAGTTGATGAAAGCGGAATTGGACTCGTCCTCTTCAATAGAAAATACATCTATGTTGTGCAATACAGCGCTTACTACCTCCGATTTGGAACGGTAGTTTTCTATCAGAAGATATTTCTCTTTCACCTTCTGTGCTTCTTCAAACTTCATCTCACCGGCTAATGTCTGCATCCTTTCCAGTAGCATACGGCTGATTTCTTGTGTATTTCCTTTCAGGATCTCTTTGATTTCATCAATGTTTTTGAGATAATCCTCCTGTGATTGTAGCCCGATGCATGGTCCTGCGCAGTTCTTTATATGATATTCCAGGCATACGTTAAACTTACCAGCCCGTATATTCTCCGGAGTTAGGTTTAAACTGCAAGTTCGCAAAGGATATAAATGCTTTATCAGATCCAGTACCGCATACATGGATGGTATGTGACTATACGGTCCATAATACGAAGAACCGTTCCTGATAATCTTCCTTGTTCTGAAAACTCTGGGAAAATACTCGTTTTGTACGCAAATAGAAGGGTATGTCTTGTCATCCTTTAATAGAACGTTGTAGCGCGGCTTATATTTCTTTATCAGATTATTCTCCAGCAATAACGCATCTTCTTCCGTGTTGACTACAATATAACGAATATCGGCGATTTTGCTGACCAGCACTCGTGTCTTTCCCGGTTCATGCTCTTTGCTGAAGTAGGAGTAGACTCTTTTCTTTAGATTTTTAGCCTTTCCAACGTATATAATTGTGCCCTCCGTGTTCAAGTATTGGTAAATACCCGGTTTCTCGGGAAGGTTGGCTACAATCCCTTTCAAATATTCATTGGCTCTGCTTTCTGGTTCTGTATTCATAATTGTTAGGTACGAAAGATCGCTAGCTGCTTACTTTTGACACATTCTCTGCAAATAGAGGCAAATCCTTTATAAAGACAATACCGATTCTACTTCTACGTCATCTCCGAACAAAGATTTTCCATTCAGTTCTTTCAATTCGATGATGAAGTTTACATATACCTTTTTAGGCTTTAGTCTTTTCACCAATTCGCAAGCTGCTTTCATGGTGCCTCCTGTTGCCAGCAAATCATCATGTAGTAGAATTACGTCGTTTTCGTCCAGTGCATCTTTGTGAATTTGCACCGTGTCTTTGCCATACTCCTTATCGTAGCTTTCTTCAATCGTTTCTGCTGGGAGTTTGCCCGGCTTGCGGATTGGAATAAAACCGGCGTTCAGACGGGTTGCCAGAATCGGTCCCATAATAAAGCCTCTTGATTCTATACCCACTACTTTGGTGATTCCTTTATCCTTATACATATCGAACATGATATTGGATAATTCCTGCAAGCACCATGGATCTTTGAATAGAGTAGTGACGTCGTAGAACAGGATTCCGGGAATCGGAAAATCGGGTACTTCCCGAATGCTTTTGATTAGTGTTTCTTTGCTCATAATCATTGAATTATATCGTTTCTTTAAATGCTTTGTTTCACGTGAAACGTTGCCGCTTATCGTCCCGAAAGCACCAGCAGCACGTTGATGTCGCTAGGAGAGACTCCCGGAATTCTGCTCGCTTGCGCGATTGTTTCCGGATTTATCTTTGCCAGCTTTTGCCGAGCTTCGGTGGAAAGGGATTGAATGGTGGAATAGTCAAATTTTCCTTTAATCTTGATACTCTCCAATCGTGCTAGTTTTTCAGCTATCATTCTCTCTCTATCAATATATCCTTGATACTTGATTAGGATTTCGGCAGCTTCGAGAATCTCTTCTTTCCGGTCTTGATCCGAACTCGTCGCTTTTTCCAGTTCGCGTTGAAACGCCGGAACATATTCTGCTATATTTTCTATTGTCACTTGCGGGCGGTTCAGAATCTCTATCAACTTACAACCTTGACGTAGGGGCGTTGTCCCTATCTTTTCGAGAGCATTGTTGATTAGTGCCGGTTTCATCGAATAGTTGCGCGCGAAAGAAATGATTTGTTCCACGGCTTCTTTCTTGCCTCTTACTAACTGATATCGATCTTCTTTTGCCAACCCAAGCTTAAATGCTTTCTCTGTTAAGCGCATATCGGCATCATCCATGCGAAGCAGAATGCGGTATTCCGCACGCGAGGTAAACATACGGTAAGGTTCATCCACACCTTTGGTAACCAAATCGTCGATTAATACGCCAATATATGCTTCATCGCGAGCCAAAGTAAATGCTTCTCCGCCGTGGCAGTTAATGTGTGCATTGATACCGGCTATCAATCCTTGTCCTCCTGCTTCCTCGTATCCGGTGGTTCCGTTTACTTGTCCGGCAAAGAACAAGTTTTTTATAATCTTCGATTCCAACGTATGTTTTAATTGAGTCGGATCGAAATAGTCATATTCGATAGCGTATCCCGGGCGATAGATAACCAGATCTTTGAAAGCCGGGATTTGTTTTAATGCTGCAATTTGTATTTCCATCGGAAGCGAAGAAGAGAATCCGTTAAGATATAACTCTTGTGTCGTTTCTCCTTCCGGTTCGAGAAATAACTGGTGCTGATCTTTATCCGGGAAAGTGACAATCTTGGTTTCGATGCTCGGACAATAGCGTGGCCCGATACTTTGAATCTGTCCGTTGAACAGGGGAGAATCCGGCAAACCTTCACGCAGAATCCGGTGTACTTCTTCATTAGTGTAGCATGTCCAGCATTGAAGTTGCTTTAAGTGGTGCGTGCTAGTATTCATGAATGAGAACTTGTGGAAGTCCGATTCGCCGTCTTGTGTTTCCATCTGGTCAAAATGAACACTACGTGCGTCAATTCGTACCGGAGTACCGGTTTTCATTCTTCCGTAGGTGATACCGTGGCGGGCGATGGATTCGGTCAACTGATAGGAAGCCGGTTCGGCCATTCTTCCTCCCGGTAATTTATGACGTCCTACATGCATCAGTCCGTTGAGGAAAGTTCCTGCGGTGAGCACAATGCATTTCGCTTTGAAGGTGACGCCCCATGCGGTGACCAATCCAGTGACCTCACCGTTTTCTACGAGCAGTTCACATACGGTATCTTGCCAGATATGAAGGTTGGGTGTATTTTCCAGTTTCTCTCGCCAGGACCAAATGAACTTAGCCCGGTCGCATTGGGCGCGGGGGCTCCACATGGCTGGACCTTTCGAGCGGTTTAGAATTCGGAATTGAATGGCAGTCTCATCTGTCACTAATCCCATCTGTCCACCCAATGCATCTATTTCACGTACAATTTGTCCTTTGGCGATTCCTCCTACAGCCGGATTGCAACTCATCTGTCCAATCTTGTTCATGTCCATAGTGATGAGACAAGTTTTGGAACCTAAATTAGCAGCGGCTGCCGCTGCTTCACAACCAGCATGTCCGGCACCAATTACAATTACGTCGTACTTAAAATCCATTCCTATCTTATTTATTATCAAACGCTGCAAAGTTACAGAAAAGTTGTGAGACTTGTATCTTCAAGCTGTTTTTGCTTCTGAAAATCCGAGGAGGAATCCGGCTTAACTGAAAAAAACGCCGTAATTTCGGGTTAGAAATATGCAGATTGTTCGAAAATAGACCGCTTATTGGCTTTTGTGATTGTATATTTTGGGATGGAATGGCAATAGTTTGTCTTTTCAATCCCTTGTTTTGCTTTCTTTTTGTTAGTTGTGTGCTTGCTCAATTATGAGTGCAACTAGAGAGTAAAAGGAAAGATTTGTTGAAAATGCGGATTGTTGTGAAAATAAACGTGAGGTTTACACTCAAAATCTACCCTACGTCTTGACATAAGTCAAAAAAATAAGTCTGAATGTAATTTTTTGTATGATGGCTTTTGCTGTTTTCGCAAACAGCTATACCTTTGCAGTGTAGTTGTGAAACTACTTATATTTTAGGTATTAGAAAAAGGTAATAATTAAAAGGTATTAGTTTATAAAACTAAGGTATTAGATTTTAAGATTAGTTTTTAGGAAAAAGATTGTTTTGATTAGGTATTAGGAAAAAGACGTTTTCAGGTAAAGAGTAAATGAAAGATGAAGAAAAAGAAGAATCCCATTTATGGGGATTCTTTAAAGGTGGAGCGGAATGATTCGCTCTTTTTTTGTGCCCTTTGTTCATTCTCTTCACATTGAGATAAGTCTCAATTTATCAGTCTTTTTACGTGATTCGTTGAGTGAAAATACCTCTTTCACATCCTTCACAGTCACTACCGTGAAGGATGTGCCGCATCTCTGGATACGCCATAATAACCGGGAGCAGGCACATACATCGGCTGATTGCGCAAACCGATATTCACCAGCTTTCCTTCTCCACGCAAACGTACCAAATGCGTTTTGGCCGTAGTACGTGCCAAACCACACACTTCCTGAAAATCACGGCGGGTCATCATCTGATGTTCGGCAAAATATTCTTTCAACAGCATATCAATCTCCACCTCTGACACCTTCTCCGAATGACGGACATACTTGGACTGATTGGCGCGGACACCCACAAAATGTCCTTTCAGATTACTGTCAGGGCGAAATCGGACAGTTTTGAAAGCCACCTTATTAGTCTTATGCGGAGTGCTACGAGTCACTTTCCCCGTAGCAGCCAAAGTGGGATAAAAATAGCCGATCCCCTCGATATGTACTTCTTTTCCCTCTCGCAACGACTCGCCGAGAATCTTCGATAAGTTATCAAGCACATTCTTTACATCGCCCACAGTCAACGAACTGTAGTCATGAATCTTGTAACAAAGAGTATCCGTATCCACTTTTCCATTCATAAAGATACGCGGATGCAACGCCGCTTCTTCTTCCGAAGAAGCATTAGGATTTTCATACCAATCAAACACAATAGCCATTACTTCTTATCAATTTAAATGTGTAACTTCATCATAGGACAACTTTAATCGGCTATTCGGACGATTGGAATCGGCTGTTCAGTCAACTATTGTCAGCCAACCGGACAACTCCAGTCGGCTTTTCCTAAACAAGCACTAAAGATACGACAAAGTAACGATATATCAGCATAGGAAAGCTTGTTTTTCGTTTCAGAAGAAAATAAATATTTTCTTAGTTAAATACTTGCAAACCCCATATTTCATGTTATACCTTAGCAGCATCAACCGGTCGAAAAAACAACATTTATTCATTTAAAAAACAAGAAAAATATGAAGACATTAGAATATAACTCGAAACGTTTGGCAAAAAGAATACAAGCATTGATGAAAGAATCGTCAAACGTCATCGTTTCACCGAACACTTCAAAGAACGTACCGAAAATGCAAGAAATAGATGAACAGGAAGCATATAAACAAGAAGTACATAAACACCCCGTCCTTCTAACACGACAAGTGATTGACTTTTTGAAAGTACGATATGACTTCCGCTACAACTTACTCACCGAAGAAACCGAATTTCGCCCCTCCGGGCAACGAGAAATTCCTTTCTGCCGCATAGACAAGCGAGAACTGAATACTTTCTGCCTGGAAGCCCACAAAGAAGGAATCAACTGCTGGGACAAGGACCTTCAAAGATACATTTACTCTACCCTAGTGGAAAGCTACCACCCTTTCCGGCTTTATATGAACGAACTACCTGCCTGGGACGGAACGGATCGGTTGAAGCCCTTGGCGAAGCGAGTATCCGACACTCCTATATGGATAAAAAGCTTCCACACCTGGATGCTCGGACTTGCCGCCCAATGGCTGGGAGTGAATCAAACACAAGCAAACAGCGTAGCCCCGATACTTATCAGCGAAGAACAGGGACGCCATAAATCCACTTTCTGCCGTATGCTGATGCCGCCACAACTAGCCCGTTATTATTCGGATAATCTGAAACTAACCGCACAAGGCAATCCCGAACGTCTCCTAGCCGAGATGGGGTTACTAAACATGGACGAATTTGATAAATTCGGAGCACAAAAGATGCCGTTACTTAAAAATCTGATGCAAATGTCCAGCCTCAACATCTGCAAAGCCTATCAGAAAAATTTCCGGTCGCTGCCTCGTATCGCCTCTTTCATCGGAACAAGTAACCGGACTGACTTACTGTGCGATCCGACAGGCAGCCGCAGATTCATCTGCATTGAAGCGGAGCATGATATTGACTGTACCGGAATTGAACATTCACAAATCTACGCCCAACTGAAAGAGGAATTGCTTGCAGGTGCCCGTCACTGGTTCAACAAGGAGGAAGAACATGCTTTGCAACGTCATAATAGCGCATACTATCATGTCAACCCCATAGAAGACATTGTGTGCAACATATACGCGCCTGCCATGTTGGATGAACCGGATTGTCTGTCACTCTCCGCCGCTATCATTCATCAAGAATTGAAAAAGAGGTTTCCGGCTGTACTTCGTAATTGTACTCCTATCCAATTGGCGCAGATTCTGACTGCAACGGGTATCAGTCGACAGCATACGAGATTGGGCAATGTGTATTTGGTGAAGAAAGTGAAGGGCTGTGAAGAGTGAGAATGATACTACCTGTTCACATAAGATATCTGTGAATAAGATGGTTACGCCTCTGTGACGACTGTGAATGACAGCATATATCATAGCAATCAGAAAGTAGTAAACAATCAAGTCCCGAACATATTTTGATTGGTAATGATTTTATTGCAAATAATGTTATTACTAATCGAAGTATTTCTTATTTTTATATTCCTCTTTAAAGCTTGCGCCTTTTGTGCCCTGTTGCGTTTTATTTTTTATTTTGTAAGTCGGCAAGGTCTGCGTTTCTGAAAAAAAACAATATATTTGCATTCATAAATATCGCAAAAGTAAGTAGTTACGGTGATTTTTATAAATTTTGTTCTCTTTTTTCGCAGGAAAAGTGACAGTATGAACGATAAAATTGACATCATAGTAGCGGGAGTAAACCGGAAGGATAAAAAGATGTGGGGCGATTTCTACGATCGTTTTTATACTGCTTTATGTGTTTATGTTTCCAAGATATTGCCAGTCCCCGATGCGGTGGAAGATTTGGTACAGGAAGTTTTTATTTCTGTATGGGAGGGGAAGCGTACCTTTTCTGATATTAAAGAACTTACCAATTATCTTTATCGTGCCTGCTATAATAATGCCTTATTATATATACGTAATAATCAAATTCATGATACTATTTTAAGTTCTTTGGCGGAAGAAGAAAGTATGGTGGACGAAGATACGATTTATGCACTGACAGTAAAAGAAGAAATTATCCGGCAACTCTATTGCTATATCGAAGAACTTCCTGCCGAACAACGTCGGATTATTTTAATGAGAATTGAGGGACATACATGGGAAGAGATAGCGGAACGTCTGGAGATAAGTATCAATACTGTCAAAACCCAAAAGACTCGCAGCTATAAATTCCTCCGTGAAAGGTTGGGGGATTCCATTCATTCCATAATTCTTTTTTTATTTTTCTAAAAATAAAAAAACATTCTGATACTTCTTTGTCTTTTTATTGATTGATTAAAATTTATTCTATTTGTTAAAATCAAATCTTTTTCTTCTATATAATGACATTATGATATATTTCTACCTCTAAATTCTGATTCATTATTCTTTTATCTCAAAAAAATGTCATCTTTTTGTCACCCGTTTTTATGAGTTGTGTATATCTATAATAAAGATGAATTAAACAATTGTTTAATTAAAAAAACGCAATAAGATGAAGAAGTTCGAAAATGTATATCAAGACGCTGCTTTAATGAGAAAGGTTCTTTTGGGGGAGGCTGATGAAGTGGAACAAAAAGATCTTGAGAAACGGTTGGCAGAATGTCCGGACTTACGAAATGTATACGAGCAGTTACAGAGCGGGGAGACTTTGAAAGTCGCCTTTGGAGAATATCAAAAATATTCGTCAAAGAAAGCTTATCAGTCTTTTCTTCAGAGTATCGGGCAGATGGAATCGAAAGGCCGGAAGAGTCGTTCTCGTCGGGTGGGGTGGTACGCTGCTGCGGCTGTCGTTACTTTAGCCGTTGCTCTTTCTTTCTATATGTCGAATTATATCTCATCGGAAAAAGAAGGGAAAACTTTGATTCAGCCGGGAACGCAGCAGGCACAATTGACTTTGTCCGATGGCAGCGTGATTGATGTGCATAGAAAAGAAGTAAGCGTAGTAGTAGATGGCGTTCAAGTAAAATATAAGAAAGGAGTGCTGTCTTATCAGCCTACCGTCACGACACAACATGAGGAGAAAAACATTGAAGAACAATCTGGCAAATCAAATGAACTGGTAATACCGCGTGGAGGTGAAAATACTGTAATCCTTGCAGATGGAACGACAGTACATTTGAATGCCGGTTCTAAATTGACCTATCCGGTACGTTTTGCCGGTAAACGTCGAATTGTGCGTTTGGAGGGTGAAGCTTATTTTGATGTAGCAGGAGATGAGAATCATCCATTTGTGGTACAAACTCATCTCGGGGAAATAACTGTACTTGGTACTGAATTCAACGTGAATGCTTATGCCGATACCCCTGTTTGTTATACAACCCTAGTACATGGAAAAGTGAAATTCTCTACATTAAATGCGGAAACGGTTACTCTCTCACCGGGTGAACAAGCTGTTGTATTTGCCAATAGTTCAACGAAACGCAAGGTGGATTTGGAAGAATATGTTGGTTGGGTAGATGGTATGTACATCTTTAATGACCGTCCCTTGGGCGATATAATGAAGACATTCGAACGCTGGTACGACATACAGGTTTATTACGAAACCCCTAACCTGCGCGACATTACCTATAGTGGTAACTTGAAACGCTACGGAACAATAAATTCATTCCTGGATGCACTGGAACTGACAGGAGACCTTACTTATAAAATCAGTGGCAGGAATATATTGATATATGACAAAGTGGAAGAACAGGAATGGAAAAGATAGAATATTAGAATAGTTAGAATATTAGGTACACAAAAGTTTAATTATTAATTTATGAGAGAAAAACGATGGCTGCTATGTTTTCTAGTGGCAATGTGCTGTACGTTTAGTGCATGGGCATTACCGTCACAAGACAAGACGGTGACTTTGAAACTGCACAATGTCTCTATAGAGACTGTCCTGGATGCAGTGAAAAAACAGACAGGTGTGAATATGTTATATAATTCACAAATGTTCAAGGGTGTTCCTTCGGTATCACTTGATGTGAAGAACGAGAGATGGGATACAACTCTTAAATTAGTGTTGAATCCTCAAGGGTTTGACTATGTGATGAAAGACGGTATTGTTGTCATTCGAAAACAAAAGCGTGAAAACCGTGTCCGTGGTATGGTGACAGACTCACATGGAGAGCCGATTCCCGGAGCTAGTATTATTGTTAAAGGTACTCGTACAGGTACTTCTACCAATATTGAAGGTGAATTTACTTTGGACGTAAAAAGTGATAAGGTGGTGTTGGAAGTTTCTTTTATAGGTATGAAGAAGCAAACTGTCCAAGTGGATGCTACTCGTCGGAAAACGGTTGAAATTACATTGGTGGATGATGTCAAAACATTGGAAGATGTGGTTGTGACCGGATATAGCAATGTACGTAAATCCAGTTTTACGGGTAGTTCGACTCAGATTTCGGGTGATGACTTGCGTAAGGTGTCACAGACAAATATAATTGGGGCGATCCAGTCATTCGATCCCTCTTTCCGTTTGGTAGATAACGTACAATTTGGTTCTGACCCGAATGCTTTACCAGAAATGTATATTCGTGGACGTTCCGGTTTTGGCGTTAAAGAACTGGATAAAGATCAGCTTTCAAAATCAAATTTGGAGAATAATCCTAATTTACCAACTTTTATCATGGACGGTTTTGAAGTAAGCATTGAGAAGGTATATGACTTGGATCCTACCCGTATTGAGAGTTTGACGGTTTTGAAAGATGCTGCTGCTACTGCTATGTATGGTTCACGTGCTGCTAATGGAGTGGTGGTAATTACTACTGTTGCTCCGAAAGCAGGAGAGGTTCGTGTCTCTTATAACTTTACAGGAACGTTGGAAATGCCCGATTTACGGGATTATAATTTGGCAAATGCATCGGAGAAGCTGGAAATAGAGCGTCTCGCAGGATTATTTGATAAAGGACAAGCTAACATTCCATCGACTGCGGTAGGGATGAACAACTATTATAAGAAATACGCTTTAATTCAAAAAGGAGTAGATACGGATTGGATGTCTATTCCACTTCAAAATTCTTTCAATCATAAGCACAGTATTTACTTAGAGGGAGGAACACCTAATTTGCGTTATGGTGTGGACGGTTCATTTAATATAGCAGATGGTGTGATGAAGGGTACAGAACGTAATCGCTATAGTGCAGGCTTCTCTTTGGATTATCGCATCAAGAATTTGCAAGTAAGAAACTATGTATCTTTCGGGCATACGAAATCGAAAGAATCTCCGTATGGTTCGTTTAGTGATTTTAGCGGACTACAGCCTTATGACTCTCCTTATAAAGATGATGGAACACTCCGGGAGAAACTCACATATTCGAAAATTAGCGGACGTGACAATAATAATCCGCTATATGAAGCAACTTTGGGTAATTATAATTGGAACTCTTATGATGAGGTTATTGATAATTTGAGCTTTAACTGGTACCTGAATGATTACTGGACGGTTAAAGGGCAGTTCAGTGTAACGAAGAAATATTCCAAATCAGAGAAGTTTATTGATCCGCTTTCAAGTAAGACTAGTGTTACAGGTTCAAAAGATAATAATCTTGCCGGTGATTTGTATACGACGAATGGAGAAAGTTTGGATTGGAATTCCAATGCTTTTTTATACTATACACGTAGCTTTAACAAGCAGCACAATTTGAATGTTTCAGCAGGTTGGGAAGCAGCTTCAGGTACCACTGAGAGTACCAATGCTCATTATCGTGGATTTCCGTCGGGTGAGTTTCACTCTCTGAATTATGCGGCGGAAGTATATAAGAAACCTACTCGTACTGAGAATACCACACGAAGGGTTAGCGTATTAGCTTCTGCCAATTATACGTGGAATGATATTTATTTGGTAGACGCTTCTGTACGTTTCGACGGTTCGTCAGAGTTTGGGGCGAATCAGAAGTGGGCTCCTTTCTTCTCTGGAGGTTTGGGTGTTAATATTCATAACTATGATTTCTTCAAAAGTAACGGATATATCAATAAGTTAAAATTACGTGCTTCTTATGGGCGTACCGGTAAAGTTAATTTCCCGGCTTATGCTGCAACGACGATGTATGAAACTTTATTTGATGAATGGTATATAACAGGTTATGGGGCTGTATTGAAAGCTTTAGGTAATAAAGATTTGACTTGGGAAAAGACGGATAAGCTGAGTGTTGGTATCGAAACAAAAACGTTCCATGATCGCCTGACTGTTGATTTCGAGTATTACTATAATAAGACAATTGACTTGGTGAATGATGTCACTCTTTCCCAAACTTCCGGTTTCTCTACTTACAAAGATAATATGGGACAAGTTGCCAACAAAGGCGTAGAATTAAAACTTCGTGCGGATATTTATCGTGACAGAAACTGGAATGTGGCGTTATGGGGAAATATGGCGCACAATAAGAATGAGATTCTGAAGATTTCCGACTCTCAGAAAGCATATAATGAGAGAGTGGCCGCTTATTATAAAAATGAAGCACTTTATCAAGAAACATTAGGGCTGTCTCATGGTGCGGAATATTCGGTACCACTGCCACAGTATGAGGAAGGAGCTTCTCTGACTTCAATTTGGGCTGTACGTTCATTGGGCATTGATCCTACTACGGGTAAAGAGATCTTTTTGAACCGTGATGGCTCTATAGCTGATAAGTGGAATGCTGCGCAGGAGGTTGTAGTTGGAAATACAGAACCTAAATGTAGTGGTGCTTTCGGGTTGAACCTGTCGTATAAGAATTGGACTCTGTTTGCTTCATTTCTTTATGAGTGGGGTGGACAGGAATACAATCAAACATTGGTCAACAATGTGGAAAATGCGGACTTAGTGAACAAGAATGTCGATTTACGCGTATTGACGGACAGATGGAAAAAACCGGGTGACATAGCTCAGTTTAAAGATATTAAAGACCGGGGGATGACTACTTTGCCAACATCACGTTTCGTGCAGGATAAAGCATTGGTTCGATTGAATTCATTGAATGTCAGCTATGATTTTAACCGTGACTGGATAAAAAAACATCTCCGCATGAATCTGCTTCGTCTGGAAGCTTCTACGAGCGACTTGATAAACTGGTCCTCTATTAAACAGGAACGCGGATTGAGCTATCCGAGATCTTGGAAAGTGGAATTCTCATTAAAAGCACAGTTCTAAAAAAAGAAGAAAAAATGAAAAAGATATATACAATAATATTTGTGTCATGTCTAGCAGCTATCTCGTTCAGTTCTTGTAGTGACTGGCTGGACGTGAGACCTGCGGATGAGATAAAGGAAGAATATTTGTTTGAGACAGGAAATGGTTATCGTACAGCTCTGAACGGTATATACCGGAAGTTGGCGACTTTCGATTTGTACGGTAGCAATCTGAGCTGGGGGTTGATAGATGGCTGGGGACAGGTATATGACTTGGACAAAGCCCCCGACAGCGGTGGTGGTAAAGCTATGAAGAAATTATCGAAGTTTTTGTATAAGAACTCTGAACTTACTCCTACAACAGATGCTATGTGGAGCGCAGCGTGGAATATCATAGCCAATTGTAATAACCTTGCACAGCAGGTGGCAGAGGAAGATACAATGCTGTTCTACAAACGTACGCAGGAGAAAAATATGATTTTAGGAGAAGCTATTGCCTTACGGGCGTATATGCATTTTGATTTGTTACGTATATATGCGCCGTCTTTGGCTATGAATCCGGGAGATAGGCTTTTTATTCCTTATGTGGACAAATATCCATCTTATTTATCCGATCGACAAACAGTCGGTTACTGTTTGGAACGCATCATCGCTGATTTAGTAGAAGCGCAAAAGATTTTGAAGGATGTGGATAAGTCATCAGAGTTTACTTCGGGTAATCGTTTTACTAAGTCTCCTTCCGGAGAAGAACGTTTTGTGTGGTACAGAGGATTCCATCTTAATTATCATGCCGTAACTGCGGAGTTGGCTCGTGTTTACTTATATGCAGGACAATCGGAAAAGGCCTATGAAACAGCGAAGTTACTAATAGATATTAATGCTGATAAAGGTTATTATAAGGCAGTAACAAGTAGTTATAGTGGACCTATGAATATAGAGAATGGGAATATAAAGATGTATGAAGACATTATATTTGCATTATATTCTACAGATCAGACTGATTGGGATTTGGAGATTAATCATGCAAGTGATAATGCTACCAAACCGGATGATGAAAAGTATCTGGCTTTGAGTGATGCTGTGATAACGAAATTCTTCGGTACCGAAAGCGATAAAGACTGGCGTCTTAAGTATCAGTTAGGACCGAATACTTCTTCTTTTTATCGTTCATTGAAGTATAAAAAACAAGATGAAGGTTCTGGTTTTGGTAAAGTGAATAGTACAATGGTGCCTATGATTCGTATGTCTGAAGTATATTATATAGCTGCAGAGGCTATTTATGATACAGATAAGGAATTGGCCAAGACATATCTTAAAACTGTGAAACAAGGGAGAGGTATTAGTTCTCCTGACCTTAGCAAATCGGGTACGAAGCAAGACTTTATTAATCTGATTGTTGATGACGCCCGTCGCGAGTTTATTGGCGAAGGACAGACTTTCTTTTTATACAAGCGTTTGAAACGGAACTTGGAAGGGTCGGATGAAAAGCAGTCCGTAGAATATCCGGCGATTGAAGATAATTTGGTGATGCCATTGCCTGATTCGGAAAACAATATTTAAATTTTGAAAGATTGAAGATATATGAAAAGAATAAGTTTTTATATAGTCATTGTATTGTTGGGAGTCTCCTTCTTTACTTCTTGTGAGGAGCAAGGATTACTGACCCATACAAATGATGTGTCATATATTGCATTTGAGAAAAATATGACAACAGATACAACAGGTGTATCTTTTAAGTTTTACAATGAAGGTGAAAATGCTAAGATATTATTAGGAGTTACCATTTCTGGAAAAGTACAGGATAAGGATTTGGAGTTTACGGTCAGTGTAGATCCGGAACGAACGACTTTGCCTGCTACCCAATATGAATTGCCAGAGAAGTGCGTAATTAAAGCAGGAGAACTAACCGGAGAAATATTGGTGGTTCTGAAGTATTACGAAAAATTGGATACGAAAGCTGAACTGCTGACGTTGCAAGTGAATGACGGTGGTGAGGTTCGTCAAGGTCCGAGTGTCTATTCACGTGCTATTATTTCCGTATCTAATTTGTTGTTTGCACCTGAGTGGTGGACTAGAAACGACGGTGATGTGAATAATCCCTACAACATTGTTGAAGAATGGTATTTGGGGAGGTATTCGGAAAAGAAATATTTAATGTTTTTGGAAGAATTGAAAAAAGACGGGGTGGTATTTGACGGAAAAGATATGTTTATATTGCGTAAATATGCACTGCGTCTGAAAAATAGAATTAAAGATTATAATACTCAACATCCGGATGAACCCATGAGTGATGAGTATGGTAAAATGGAAATTCCTGTTGCCGGATAATTAAAAAACGGAAGAAGTATGAAAAAGATAACAGTTTATATTTTATTACTACTTTTATTGAGTAGCATTTGCAGTTGCCTGGATGATAAAAACAATTATGATTATACACCGATTAATGAACTGAAAGGCACTATTAGTAATATTGAAAAAAACTATAGTGTTGGGATAGATGAAGACTTAGTTATAACACCTACGTTTGAGTTTACAATTGATAAAACAGATCCGGATGTGAGTTACGAATGGAGACTAGACGGAGAATTGTTGAATGTAAAAGCACCTTCGTATACTTTCAATTCTCATAAGATCGGATTGTTTGAACTCACATTTTCCGTCATCGACAATAAAACAGGGGTTAAGTACTCTGCTTCAACAGACATTTTGGTTCGTTCTCCTTATCAGAGAGGATGGGTGGTTTTGTCTGACGTAGATGGAAAGTCAACACTTTCATTTATCAAGATTAAGACCTTGTATGGTGTGTCAGAAACTGTGAATATCTGGGGTGAGAAAGTGGTACGTGATTCTATCGCATATCATTCTGTCGAAAAGTATTTAGTCAAAGATTTAGGAACCAACCCCAAAGGTGTTTTTGAGCATTTGGGTTATCCTAGTACTTTCGGACAGGTAGAGACTGTATATGATGAACTGGTAGTGATGCAAGATCGTTGGGTGGAGCTGAACGGTAATACTTTGGAGCGTGAAGTATATACAGAGGATGAGTTCTATGGGGATTTGCCGGTGGGAGGCTTCAAACCTGTAGAAGCTGCCATGTCTTACTCTGCAAAATTTATTCGTGATGAAAATGGATATATTTATATGCATACGAAGCCGGTTGCAAATGATTTTCATGCTGGAGCCTATATGTCTATTCCACTGTGGAATTATACTAAATTCAGTGCTTTATATCCTGTACAGAAGTTTAAGGACAGAAATATGGATGCGGTTCTGGCTCTCCGTGAAGAGGATAACTCATTGGTAATTATTCGAAATGGAGGTGGGGTGAAGAATAGTTCCAATGATCCGACATTTTATGATAATACGGTGAAGGATACCGGAGAAATAGTTGAATTTGAAGGAGAGGATGCTAAGAACTTTCAGAATATGCGTGATGAAAGTATTGTAACAATGAAAACTGCGTCAGTTAATGTGAATGGCGACATGATGCAAGCATGGGTTGCCTTGATGAAGGGTAACGATATGTCTTATCAATTGCGCTATTTCAGAATGAAGAATAAAAAATGGGATATATATGATTATTATGAAAATGACTTGACGTCATTGAAAAATAAAGAGTATACAGATATGGCTGTATTTGAACAAAAGCAGTATGTTGTTATTGCAATGGGGAATGAATTGTGGTATTGCCAATATGTGAAAGGTGTGGCATCTGCTCCAAAATTGATTCATACATTTGACAAGAAGGTGATTGCTCTTTCATCTAATGATATATATTTGTATCCAAAATATGGAGTTTACAACGGTCAGTTAGGGGTTGCCTTGGAAGACGGAAGTTTCTTTATATATGGGGTGGAAGAGAAGGACAAGCAAGAATCAGGATTGGTTAATGATGTAAAAATAAAACAATTATACCCGAATGAGGAAAGTGAGAAGGAGGGAGATAATAATTTTGGAAAAATAGTGGATGTACTATATAAAATAGGAAATGCTAACCAGATTGTTCAGTATGACCTTTAAAATAACTTGATCTATATAGATTATGCGGGGAATCGCATTGAGTCTTGAATACTTTATGTGATTCTCCTTTGTTTATTTGAATATGAGAAAAAGAATATTATTTATAGTTTTATTTGCTTGGTCAGGCATTCTGCATGCTTTTTCCCAACAGCAGGCCAACTATGAATTGGCAAATGAATTTCAGGCTTTCGGTTTAGGGGGTAATTTTACTGCTAATAGTCTAAATCTCTGGCCGAATGAAATTAATGGAACAGATAAGTTTTGGTTTGAATTTCATACGACTGTCGGGAAGGATTACTATTTTGTAGATCCTGAACGTCGGTTAAAAGAACCATTGTTTGATAAAGGGAAACTGGCATCGGGAATTGCACAGATTACTAGGGGGGTAGTGGACAGGAATAAACTGGAGTTGAGTGATATCAAATTTTCTGAAAACCTGGCTTCTTTTTCTTTTTCTTATAAAGGTAGGAACTATGAATATAATCGCCTGACACACCAGATTGTAGAGAAAAAGAAAGAAAAGAGTCGGTCATTATTTGATCGTTACTCATGGATGAAATATTCGCCAGACAGAAAATATCTTGTGTATGTGAAGAAACACAATCTGTATGTGAAAGGTAATGGGGAGATGGGAATGGATACGACGGAAGTGCAGTTGACCACTGATGGAGTTCGGTATTATTCTTATGCGCATGATGGAGGAACGGACGAAGAAGGAGAAGTCATGTCTGATATCTGTTGGTGCCCCGATTCAAGGCATCTTTATTTAGTACGCGAAGATGAACGTCTGCTTAGAGATTTTTGGGTGATAAATTCGTTGGATGACAGGCCTTCCCTGACTACTTATCGTTATGAATTCCCTGGTGATAAGAATGTAACCCAAAATGAACTGGTTATAGTTGACGTGATTGGGCGTACCGTAAAAAAAACAGACATAAGTAAGTGGCCGGATCAATACATAAATCCTTTGTGTGTGACAAAGGATAGTAAATACCTCTTTTTTGAACGTACGAAACGTACATGGGACGAAGTGGATTTGTGTTCTGTCAACCTCTCTACAATGGAGGTGAAAGAAATAATTCATGAAGTTGACAAACCGTATCGTGATCCGCATGCTCGTAGTGTCGCTATTTTGAATGATGGTAAAGATATTCTTTTTCGTTCGGAGCGTACGGGATGGGGGCATTACTATCATTATGATGGTAATGGAAAGTTGAAGAATGTGATGACTTCCGGTGAGTGGGTGGCAGGTCAGATAGCTTCTATTGATACTTTGGGGCGAACAGTATATCTATATGGATATGGCAGGGAAAAAGATATTGCCCCATCTTATTACATGCTCTATAAAGTGCATATTGATAGGGAAGGAGTAACTCCATTAAGTACGGAAGACGGTCAGCATCAGGTTAAATTCCTGAAGTCTAATAGATACTATATTGACACTTATTCAAGAGTGGATATGGAACCTAAAATCATGTTGAAAGATAACAAGGGACAAGGGATTCTTGAATTGGCAAAGCCGGATATTGAATTAGCCTACAAAGCCGGATGGAAAAAACCGGAACGTTTTGTTGTGAAGGCTGCTGATAATATAACCGATTTACATGGAGTAATGTGGAAACCGGCAGACTTTGATTCTACTAAGGTATATCCGATTATTTCTGTGGTATATCCGGGGCCTTACTTTGGTCAAGTTCCTACTTCATTTACCTTAGAAGACAGATGTTGTACCCGTTTGGCGCAGTTAGGTTTTATCGTAATTGCTGTGTCTCACAGAGGAGATACTCCTATGCGTGGAAAGGCATACCATCGGTTTGGTTATGGTAATATGCGTGATTATCCATTAGCTGATGACAAATATGCTATTGAGCAGTTAGCTCGGAGGTATTCATTTATTAATGGTAAAAAAGTCGGTATCTACGGTCATTCCGGTGGAGGATTTATGGCTGCTGCAGCCATCTGTACTTATCCGGACTTTTATAAAGCTGCTGTCTCCTGTTCCGGAAATCATGATAACAATATCTATAATCGTGGGTGGGGAGAATGCTATAACGGTGTGAAGGAAGTGGAAAAAGTAGTAAAAGATAGTTTGGGTAATGAGACAAAAGAGTATGGATACAAGTTCAATGTGAAGCCGAATACGGAGATTGCCAAGAATTTGAAAGGACATTTAATGCTCGTCACCGGTGATATGGACAAGAACGTGAACCCTGCTCATACTTATCGCATGGCGCAGGCATTGATTGAAGCCGGCAAGGATTTTGATATGCTGGTGATTCCGGGTGCCGGCCATGGATATGGTTCTGCTGATAAGTATTTTGAGAAGAAGATGTACCGTTTCTTTGCCAAGCATTTGCTGGGTGATACTCGTGCAGACTATTGGGGAGATATTAACCGTAACAAATAAGACAATAGATAAGATTTTATGAAAAACTCTCTCTTTAGATATGTGTGCCTGGTGGTTGCATTGTTGATATGTAGCTTTGCCGATGCACAGCAGAAAGCGAATTATAAGTTAGCGGAAAAGTTCCGTCTGTTAGAACAGAATCCTATAATAAAGTATTCAACAGAAGTCAAGCCAACGTTTATTAATGGTACGGACTGTTTTTATTATTCGTTTACTACACGTGAAGGAAAGAAGTATTATTATGTAAATCCGAAGAAAAAGGAAAAACGTCTTCTGTTTGATACGGCTGAATTATTGAGTAAAATTGCAGTATATACCAAGAAAGCCTATTCTTCGGCAGATCCATATTTGTCTTTCACTTTCATGAAGGATAACGAAACGATTCGTATTGATTTTGACCGTGGACTTTATACGTACAATATTCATACGAAAGCACTGAAGCAGCTTAATGAGAAACCATCTTATGGAAATAGTGATCCGTATTGGATGAAGTATTCTCCAGATAGTCTTTATTTTCTTTATGCCAGCAAGGATAATTTGTATTTTGTTGGGAATCAAAAGAAAGGGCAAGATACCATTCCTGTACAACTGACAACGGACGGTGAGCCGAATTATACATTTAACCGTGAAGATGAGGGTAAGCTGGAAGGACGCTTCGGAGCCGAATCTACTCATTGGATTCCAGGTAGCCATCGTTTTTATGCTGTTCGTGAGGATAACAGGAAAGTGCGTGATTTATGGTTAATCAATTCGTTGTCTACTCCATATCCGACACTGAAAACTTATAAAGCCGAACTGGCAGGCGATAAACATGTCACCCAATATGAATTGTTGATTGGAGATGTCGATACCCGTGAAGTGAAGAAAATCGATATTAATCGCTGGCCTGATCAGTATATTGACATATTGTATATTTCAAAGGACGGGAAGCGTTTGTATTTCCAACGTTATAACCGTCCATGGAACCAGTCGGATATTTGCGAGGTAGACGTAGAAACCGGAAAAGTGCGCGTAGTGATTCATGAAGAAAACAAACCATATCTCGATTATCAGATGCGTAATGTTTCTTTCCTGAATGACGGGAAAGAAATCCTTTTCCGTTCCGAACGTAATGGTTGGGGACACTATTACCTGTATGACACAGCAACGGGAAACTTAAAGAACCAACTGACCGATGGAATATGGGTAGCTGGTCCGGTTACCAAGATTGATACTATCGGGCGTAAGATGTATTTCTATGGTTATGGTCGTGAGAAAGGCATTGACCCTTATTATTACATTCTTTATGAAGCTCAACTGGATCGTCCGAATGCTGTTCGTCTGTTAACTCCGGAGAATGCGTCACATGATGTCAGTATCTCTCCGTCTTACCGATATATGGTAGATTCTTATTCTACTGTTTCGCAGGAACCGGTGAATGTGGTTCGTAACCGGAATGGAAAGGTGATTATGACGTTGGAAAAGCCCGATTTGCAGCCTGTCTATGAGATGGGATGGAAAGCACCGGAACGCTTTAAGGTAAAAGCTGCCGATGGAGTGACCGATTTGTATGGCGTGATGTGGAAACCTGCCGACTTTGACTCGACAAAGGTTTATCCTATCATTTCGAATGTTTATCCGGGACCGTTCTTCGAATATGTGCCGACACGTTTCACGATTAATGATGTTTATAATACCCGTTTGGCTCAACTGGGGTTCATTGTAATCACTGTGGGGCACAGAGGTGGCACTCCGATGCGCGGAAAGGCTTATCATACCTATGGATACAACAATATGCGTGATTATCCGTTGGCGGATGATAAATATGCTATTGAGCAACTGGCTGCCCGTTATCCGTTTATTGATGCCACCAAAGTCGGTATTTACGGCCATTCCGGTGGAGGGTTTATGTCGGCGGCTGCCATTTGTACTTATCCTGATTTCTATTCGGCTGCTGTTTCATCGGCAGGTAATCATGACAATCGTATTTATAATAAAGGCTTTGTTGAGATTCATTTCGGTGTAGATGAGAAGGTGAAAACGACTAAAGATAGTTTGGGAGTAGAAAGTACGATGTATGATTATAGTGTCCGTGTACGTCCGAATCAAGAGTTGGTAAAGAATTACAAGCACGGCTTGTTGCTGTTTACCGGTGCGATGGATAAAACTGTGAATCCTGCTAACACATTGCGTCTGGTGGATGCATTGATTAAGGCTGATAAGGATTTCGAAATGTTTGTATTGCCGAAATGTACACATGGATTCTTCGGTGAGTCTGAGGATTTCTTCGAGCATAAGATGTGGCGTCACTTTGCCCGCTTGTTATTGCATGACAACTCGGCTGATTCTGATGTCGATTTGAATAAGGATATGATTAAAGATGACAGGAGAAGATAAGATGAACCGGATATTTGTATATATAGGGATTATAGCAGGATTGTTGCTGGGGGGAAGCTTGTCTGTTGAGGCTCAAAAGAAACCGTTGGATATAGAAGCATGTACATCTTGGAAACGTATTGATGCACCGGATATTTCACCGACAGGCAGATGGGTGACTTACCGTATATCGTTGATGGAATATAATCCGGCTAGCAAGGAAGAAAAAAAACTGCATTTATTCGATTCCCGTACGCGGAAGGAAATATTGCTGAATGGCGATATAGAGCGTCTGGAGTTTTATAATAACGACCAGGGAGCTTTTTATCGGTTGGCAGACTCGGCAGGAGTAATGAAAACATTTTTGTTGTCATTGCCTTCGGGAGTAAAGACCGAATGGAAACATAAAGAGGCTTTTCGTCCTGTGGAAGGGACCCCTTACTCAATCTCTGTAACTAATGTGTCGAAAGATACGGTAAATCATGTTCCGGCTTTTAACAGGCTGGTGGTACGTCATCTGAAGACAGAAGTTGCTTTTCATATTGACAGTATCGGCTATCATACATTATATGACGGAGGACGTTCTATTCTTTTCATTCGTAAAAAGTCAGACAGGAACGAGCTATGCTATGGCCCTTTAGCTGGTCCATATAAGACTCTTTATCAGAGTTCTGTAAAGAGTGAACCCTCTTCTTATAGTTTTAATGAAAAAGAGATGATCGGGGAGTTTAGCGTAAATGATTCTTTGTGGTATGCTTTTTCATTAAAGAAGCCGGGTTGTAACTTGCTTTTTGACCGGAAAGAAATTGTTTTGCCTGATGGTATGTCTGTCGGACGTATTGACTTGTCTAAAAGCCATAATTTTTTGATACTTGAACTTCGGGACTCACAGCAGATTTCCCGTAGAAGGGAAGAATCGGAGAAGAAACCGGACAAGAGTTTTGAATTAGAGTTGTGGACGTGGAACGAAATGGAAGTTCCGACTTTACAAAGGGGCGGACGTTATAGGCAGGATAAGTCGGTGACGTATATTTATGATATTTTTTCTAAGAAGCTCACAGAAGTTGCTCCATTTACCGTAGATTTACTCTTACCATCGGGAGCAGAGAATTTGAACTATGTGCTTTACACAGATGAATCTCCTTATAAGATGCAGCGTGAGTGGTTGGATCGGTTGCCGTTCGATATATATTCAGTGAATGTGCATACAGGTGCAAAACGGTTGATCGGACGTAGTTATCGTACAGCTCCCAAATGGTCGGTAAATGGCAAGTGGGCAGTAATGTATGATCCGATTGCTCAAGTCTGGAATAAGTTTGATGGTGCTACCGGTAAGGTTGTTAATATATCTGATGCTATCGGTTATCCAATGTTCATGGAAAGTTATGATAAACCGGCTCCTGCTCCCGCTTATGGAATAGCAGGGTGGACGGCTGACGGGAATAATGTGTTTCTGTACGATGCATATGACTGGTGGAAGATTGATTTGACAGGAGAACGTCAGCCGGAGTGCCTGACTAAAGGATATGGTCGCAAGCATGGCAAATCTATTCGTAAAATGACGAGTAATATAGATAAGGATGTTTTTCAGAAAGACGAAAAAGTCATAGTTAGCCTTTGGGATAAAGACACGATGGATGAGGGTGTCTATCAGCTTGATATGAAAGGCCGTCTGAGAAAATTGATGGAGGGGAATTATGTATATACTATACATCGTTTTTCTGACAATCATGAGTATTGCGTTTGGAATCGTCAGAATGTATCGGAATTTAGGGATTTGTGGTGGAGTAAGTCCGATTTCTCCAATCCCGTTAAAGTGACGAATGCGAATCCTCAACAAGCAGATTATAAATGGGGTACAGTTAAACTGATAAAGTGGACTAATTATGAGAATAAGGAAAATAAGGGGTTGCTTTATCTTCCGGAAGATTATGATCCTCAAAAAGAATATCCGGCGTTGGTGCAGTTTTATGAAACTCATTCCGGTGAGTTGAATATTTATCATGCACCTTTGTTGAGTAGTGCGTTAGGGGATCCTATGTATTTTGCCAGCAATGGTTATATTGTGTTTATGCCGGATGTGCATTTCACGGTTGGGACTCCCGGTCAGAGTTGTTATGATGCTGTTGTGAGTGGAACGAAGTATCTGATAGAGCAGGGGATAGCACATCCCGGGAAAATAGGCTTACAGGGACATAGCTGGTCTGGCTATCAAACATCATATTTGGTGACAAAGACAGATCTTTTCACTTGTGCCAATATAGCGGCTCCAATTACGGATATGGTGACCGGATATTTGGGAATTCGTAATGGAAGCGGTCTGCCACGATATTTTATGTACGAGGAAACACAAAGTCGTATGGGAAAGACTTTATGGGAGGCAAAAGATAAGTATCTGGCAAGTTCAGCAATTTTGGAGGCTGATAAGATACATACACCTTTGTTGATATTACATAATGATGAGGATGAGGCTGTTGCATATGAACAAGGACGTGCTCTTTATTTGGCTATGCGTCGCTTACAACGTCCTGCATGGTTGTTGAATTACAAAGGTGAAGGACATTTCGTACTGGGAAGAGGTGCACAGAAAGACTGGACAATCCGGATGATGCAGTTCTTTGACTATTACCTGAAAGGAACAAAAGAACCACGTTGGATGAAGGAAGGTATTCATCTGCGAGAGCGTGGAATTGATCAGAAATACGATTTACTAAAAAAATAAATATTGATTTAAGATGAAAAAATTATTGATTACGGCTATGGCTCTGTCTTGTTTCGCTTTAAGCTACGGACAGAAGAAAGTAGAAAAACAGATTATCGGAAAATGGTGCAATCCTTATACATACAAGTCTACGGGTGAGTTGAAAGGATTTGAGTTCAAGAAAGGTGGTAAGTGTTCTGCTATCAATATTCCGTCTTTAGATTTGAAAACGTGGAAAGTGGATAATGGTTATCTGATTGTGGAAGGATTCAGCAAGGAAGATGATGGAAAGGTTGAGGTGTACAAAACTCGTGAGCGTATCGGCTACCTGACATCGGATTCATTGCAGTTGATAGTGAACGAAGGAACTCCTCGTTTGGCTTTCCTGTACCTAAATACAAAATCAATTAAGGAACTGGTTACTCCTGAAGTGAAGTAACTCCAAACTATTAATAAATTGACTAAATCTCTCTCTTAATAATTTAGTGTTAATTAGCATAAGCTAATGGAGTGCCTCGGCGTAGTGATTACGCCGGGGTTTCTTTTTTATGAAAGGCGAATTGAAAAGCAGTGTACGAATTGAAAGCAATGAGCGCTTATCGCAACATCCCCAATGCCTTATTCTCAGCTGCTTCCATAACTTCCCGTTCTCCGGGACCTTTATCATTAATGCCGCACAAATGAAGAATTCCGTGGATAATCACACGATGTAGTTCGTCTTCGTATGAAGCACCAAACTGTTCCGCATTGGTGCGTATCGTATCCAGGCTGATGAATAAGTCACCTGATAGACGATCGCCTTCACAATAATCGAAAGTAATAATGTCCGTGTAGTAGTCATGTTGCAGATACTGACGGTTTACCTCCAGAATTTTTTCGTCCGAGCAGAAGATATAAGCGATTTCACCGAGTCTTTTTCCGTAAGAAGCAGCTACGGTCTTTATCCATTCCGTAGTCTCACGTTTCTTGATATCAGGCATTTTTACGCCTTCTGTTTGATAAGTTACAGCCATAGTTGAATGTTATGATTTAAAAGAAAAATAAATAACTGATTAAGATAGCGGCTATGATACCCGAAAAGTCAGCTATCAGACCGCAAGTCACTGCATTACGAGTTTTGGTAATTCCTACACTGCCGAAATAAACGGCCAGAATGTAGAATGTGGTATCTGAAGCTCCGCGTACTACGCAACTCATACGCCCTACAAACGAATCCGGTCCTAGTTCTTTCATCGTATCAATCATCAATCCGTTGGCACCGCTACCGCTAAGCGATTTCATCAATGCAGTAGGCAGTGCCCCTACAAAGCTTGTATCAACTCCGCATGAGCCTACTATGTAGCCAATGCCTCCCACTAGAAAATCCATAGCTCCCGAAGTGCGGAACACGGCGATTCCTACAAGGAAAGCAACCAGATAGGGTATGATACGTACAGCTGTCGTAAATCCTTCTTTAGCTCCCTCTACAAACGAATCGTATACATTGATTTTTTTCCTGACTCCCGTCAGAATAAACAGGATAATGACACTGAACAGCAGAATATTCGCTATCAATGTAGAATAAGTACCCATATCCTCTCGTGAAACGCTTAGAAACAGATAAATCAATCCCGAAAAGAAAAGACAGATAACACCCATTAAAATGAGAATAGGCTTATTGATTAAGTTTATCTTTTGAGCGATACTGACTGCTATGACTCCTACTAAAGTTGAAATGAAAGTACTTAGCAGGATAGGGATAAATACATCCGTAGGCTGTGCAGCCCCCATTTGTGCACGATACACCATGATACTGATTGGAATGATGATAAGGCCGGATGTATTAATCACCAAAAACATAATCATCGGATTGGAAGCCGTATCCTTATTCGGATTCAGTTCTTGCAGTTCTTTCATCGCTTTCAGTCCCAGCGGGGTGGCGGCATTGTCCAAACCGAGCATGTTGGCAGACATATTCATAAAGATGGAGCCTAACACCGGATGCCCTTTAGGAATGTCCGGAAACAGGCGGCAAAGCACCGGACTAAGAAAGTGGGCCAGCGCATTAATCAATCCGCTGTTCTCGCCGATTTTCATGATGCCCAACCAAAGGGCCAGTACACCCGTAAGTCCTAGCGATATCTCGAATGCCGTTTTGGAGGAGTCGAATGTAGAGTTCATGATAGCCGTAAATATCCCCGTATCTCCCAAAACAATCACTTTTATAAGAGCGATGATAAAGGCTATGACGAAAAATCCTATCCAAATGTAATTTAGAACCATAGTTGATAACGTGTATATAGATAGTGCAAAAGTAGTTATTACGTTTCAAATAAACTAAATCTTCGTCTTTCTTATACTGAAAATGAATGTAAATCTCTATCTTTGTCTCCTACTTTCAAGAAATAAATGGAACAGGAAGATTTTAACATACGCGAACATCAGCTTACTTCAAAAGAACGGGATTTCGAGAATGCACTCCGTCCGTTAAGCTTTGAAGACTTTAGCGGGCAGGACAAGGTGGTGGAAAACCTTCGCATTTTTGTGAAGGCGGCACGTCTGCGTGGCGAAGCACTCGACCATGTGCTGTTGCACGGCCCTCCCGGATTAGGAAAAACAACTCTTTCGAATATTATTGCTAACGAATTAGGAGTTGGCTTTAAAGTCACTTCCGGTCCGGTACTCGATAAACCGGGTGATCTGGCAGGAGTGTTAACCAGTCTCGAACCGAACGATGTACTTTTTATCGATGAAATTCATCGGTTGTCGCCTGTGGTGGAGGAATATCTTTATTCGGCCATGGAAGATTACCGCATCGATATTATGATCGATAAGGGACCTTCGGCACGCAGCATCCAGATAGATTTGAATCCTTTCACGCTGGTTGGTGCAACCACACGTAGCGGTCTGCTGACGGCTCCGCTTCGTGCACGTTTCGGTATTAATCTTCATTTGGAGTACTATGATGATGATATTTTGAGCAATATCATTCGTCGTTCTGCGTCCATACTGGATGTGCCTTGTTCGGTACGTGCAGCATCGGAGATCGCTTCCCGTAGTCGCGGAACGCCCCGTATTGCCAATGCCTTGCTCCGTCGGGTACGTGATTTTGCGCAGGTGAAAGGCTCCGGTTCTATCGATACGGAGATCGCCCAGTTTGCATTGGAAGCACTGAATATTGATAAGTACGGCCTGGATGAGATAGACAACAAGATACTTTGCACCATTATAGACAAATTTAAAGGTGGTCCGGTAGGTATCACTACCATTGCCACGGCTTTGGGAGAAGATGCGGGAACCATTGAGGAAGTTTACGAACCTTTCCTGATAAAAGAAGGATTTATGAAGCGTACTCCCCGTGGACGTGAGGTGACCGAACTTGCCTATAAACATTTGGGAAGAAGTCTTTATAACAGTCAAAAAACGCTGTTTAATGACTAACATAAAGCGTCATGTGACAAGTGGTATTAACGGTATAAAAGAACTTTATAAAGCATAGTTGGATGATGAAGCAATGGACTACTTTACTTGTTTTTCTCTTTTTGAGCTTGTCTTTATCGGCTCAACAGGAATATGGGAGGGATATTTTTGTCTCTTCTAAAGGAGACTCTTTACCTTATCGGATGATTCATCCCGAATCGGTGAAGCCAGGTGAAAAGTATCCGCTCGTACTGTTTCTGCATGGAGCCGGCGAACGGGGAAATGATAATGAGAAACAGTTGACTCATGGTGGACAGATGTTTCTTAATCCGGTCAATCAAGAGAAGTATCCCGCTTTCGTTCTAATTCCACAGTGTCCGACAGACGGTTACTGGGCTTATACAGGACGTCCGAAGTCGCTTATCCCTACAGAAATGCCAGTGGGACAAGAGATCAGTCCTATATTGCAAACGCTTAAACAGTTGCTCGACTCTTATCTGGTAATGCCCGAAGTGGACACACAACGGGTTTATATTATCGGTCTTTCAATGGGAGCGATGGGAACGTATGATTTAGTCGTGCGTTATCCGGAGATTTTTGCAGCTGCAGTTCCTATTTGCGGTACAGTCAATCCAAGTCGGCTATCGGTTGCCAAGGATGTGAAATTTCGTATCTTTCACGGAGATGCGGACGATGTAGTTCCGGTGAAAGGTTCTCGCGAAGCGTATAAAGCACTGAAAGCTGCCGGTGCAGATGTGGAATATATTGAATTCCCCGGTTGCAATCATGGGAGCTGGAATCCGGCTTTCAATTATCCCGGATTTATGGATTGGTTGTTCAAACAAAAGAAGAAACGTTGAACCAATCTAAATGATAATTACTAATAAAACATGGCTGGACTAAAATCATTAGCTAAAGATACGGCAATTTATGGGTTGAGTAGTATTGTCGGACGGTTTCTTAACTACATGCTGGTGCCTTTGTACACAGCGGTATTGCCAGCTTCCACCGGAGGTTATGGAGTTGTTTCAAACGTATATGCGTTTACAGCCCTGATGCTTGTACTGCTTACGTTCGGTATGGAAACGGGATTCTTCCGTTTTGCCAACAAATCGGGAGAAGACCCGATGAAAGTATATGCCAACTCCTTGTTATCGGTAGGAGGGGTATCTTTGATTTTTGTTTTCCTTTGCTTGTTATTCCTGCAACCTATTTCCAATTTACTGGATTATGGCGATTATCCGGAGTTTATAGCGATGATGGCTGTTGTGGTAGCTTTAGACTCTTTCCAATGCATTCCTTTTGCCTATTTACGGTATAAAAAGCGGCCTATTAAGTTTGCTGCTATTAAACTGCTCTCTATCGTTGGTGGCATCGGTTTGAATTTATTTTTCCTATTGGTGTGCCCGTGGCTGAATGTACATTGTCCGTCAACGATCTCCTGGTTTTATGATCCGGATTATTTAGTGGGATATATCTTTATTAGCAACCTGATTATTTCGGTTGTCCAGATGTTCTTCTTTATTCCGGAACTGACAGGTTTTGCTTATAAGTTGGACAAGGTATTGCTGAAACGAATGGTCGTATATTCTTTCCCGGTATTAATCTTAGGTTTGGTAGGTATTCTAAATCAGACTGTGGATAAGATGATCTATCCGTTTCTTTTTGAAGACCGGCAGGAAGGGTTGGTACAATTGGGTATCTATGCAGCAACCAGTAAGATTGCGATGGTGATGGCAATGTTTACGCAAGCTTTCCGTTATGCTTACGAACCGTTTGTCTTTGGCAAAGACCGAGAAGGAGACAACCGGAAGATGTATGCCGCTGCGATGAAGTATTTTCTTATATTTTCCTTGCTGGCTTTCCTTGCTGTCATGTTCTACCTCGACTTGCTGCGTTATCTGGTGGCAAGGGGTTACTGGGAAGGCCTGGGGGTAGTAGCTATTGTAATGCTTGCAGAGATCTGTAAAGGGATCTATTTCAACCTTTCCTTTTGGTATAAACTGACGGATAAGACCTATTGGGGAGCCTACTTCTCGGTGATTGGTTGTGTTATTATTGTCGTATTGAACATCCTGTTTGTGCCGGTTTACGGTTATCTTGCTTCGGCATGGGCTTCTGTTGCAGGCTATGCAGTCATCTTGCTGCTATCCTACTGGATAGGACAGAAAGAATACCCGATTCATTATGACTTGAAGAGCCTGGGACTTTATGTTCTGCTGGCAGCGGTACTTTACATTATTGGAGAGCAGGTTCCTATCCCTAATATAGTGCTCCGTCTCGCTTTCCGTACCGTACTCTTATTGCTATTTATAGCTTATATTATCAAGAAGGATTTACCATTGAGTCAGATTCCTGTTATTAATCGATTTATAAAGAAGAAATAACTATGAAGACAGATGAACGTAATAAGTTTGCTATCAAGTCCTTTCTGGGAGAATATCTGGACTTGAGGAAAGATAAGGATAACGAACTGGCCACAGTGGATTCTATCCGTAAGGGGGTAGAGTTCAAAGGTGCCAATTTATGGATTCTGATCTTTGCCATATTCATGGCATCACTCGGATTGAATGTGAACTCCACTGCCGTTATTATCGGTGCCATGTTGATTTCTCCATTGATGGGACCTATTATGGGAGTAGGACTGTCTGTCGGACTGAATGACTTTGAATTAATGAAACGCTCTTTGAAGAGCTTTCTCATAACGACTGCTTTCAGTGTGACTACGGCAACAATCTTTTTCCTTCTTGCCCCTATTGCCGGTTCACAGTCAGAGTTGCTGGCACGTACATCGCCCACTATTTATGATGTATTCATCGCGCTTTTTGGTGGTTTGGCAGGTGTCGTGGCTCTCTCTACCAAGGAAAAAGGAAATGTGATTCCGGGTGTTGCCATTGCTACTGCATTGATGCCGCCGCTTTGTACGGCAGGTTACGGACTGGCTTCCGGTAATCTCATTTATTTTCTGGGTGCTTTTTATCTTTACTTTATCAACTCTGTTTTTATCAGCCTGGCTACTTTCCTCGGTGTTCGTGTGATGCATTTCCAACGGAAAGAGTTTGTGGATAAAACCCGTGAGAAGACCGTACGTAAATACATCGTTCTGATTGTAGTGCTTACCATGTGCCCTGCAGTTTATCTGACATTTGGAATTATAAAGAGCACTTTCTATGAAGCAGCAGCCAATCGTTTTATAAACGATCAGTTGAGCTTTGAGAATACGCAGGTACTTGATAAGAAAATTAGCTATGACCACAAAGAAGTACGGGTTGTTTTGATTGGTCCTGAAGTGCCTGACGCTTCGATATCTATTGCTCGTAGCAAGTTGAAAGAGTATAAGCTGGAAGATACGAAACTGATTGTATTACAGGGGATGAACAATGAAGCGGTAGATGTATCTTCTATCCGTGCCATGGTCATGGAAGACTTCTATAAAAACAGTGAGCAACGGCTTCAACAACAGGCGGTGAAAATTTCCCAACTGGAGACAACACTGGAGCAATACAGAACGTACGATGCTATGAGTCGTACATTAGTACCCGAATTGAAGGTGCTTTATCCTTCCATCACAACTTTTTCCATCGCTCACTCGCTCGAAGTGCGGGTCGATTCGATGAAGACGGATACGGTGACATTGGCTGTCCTTAAATTCGCCAGACATCCGTCTGTTGCTGAAAAAGAGAAAATCAGCGAATGGCTGAAAGCCCGCGTAGGAACGAAGAAGTTGAGGCTGATTACAGAATAATGAATCTAAAAATAATAATATGAAGTTCAGACTAACCGTCTTGATAGTCTTTTCTCTCTGTCTGTCGAATGTATTTGCCGATGAGGGAATGTGGTTGTTGGGAAATCTCCGAAAGAATAAACAGACTGACCGGGTAATGAAAGAACTTGGTTTGCAGATGCCTGTGAATAAAATATATGATCCGAAGAAACCATGTCTGGCAGATGCTGTTGTCAGTTTTGGAGGCTTCTGTTCAGGAGTGGTGGTTTCTGAAGACGGTCTGGTGTTTACTAATCATCATTGTGGCTTTAGCAGTATTCAGCAACATTCTTCAGTGGAACATGATTATCTGAAAGATGGTTTCTTTGCACGTAGTCTTGAGGAAGAACTGCCGAATCCGGAATTGTATGTTCGTTTCCTGCTTCGTACGGAAGATGTTACTAAACGCGTATTGTCTGCCGCCCGGCATGCTAAAACGGAAACAGAACGCCGTGTGGCTGTTGATTCGATTATGAATGTAATCAGTATGGAAGTCTCCGAAAAGGATTCTACATTGACTGGTATTGTAGATGCTTATTATGCAGGGAATGAATTCTGGCTATCTGTTTATCGTGATTATAATGATGTCCGCCTGGTTTTTGCACCTCCTTCTTCTGTCGGGAAGTTCGGATGGGATACGGATAATTGGATGTGGCCGCGTCATACGGGCGATTTCAGCGTATTTCGTATCTATGCTAATGCCAAGAATGGTCCGGCGGATTATTCTCCTGAAAACGTCCCTTATCATCCCGAATATGTAGCACCCATTTCTTTGGATGGATACAAAGAAGGTTCTTTCTGCATGACGCTTGGCTATCCGGGCAGTACGGAACGTTACCTTTCCTCGTATGGTATCGAAGAGATGATGAATGGAATCAATCAGGCAATGATTGATGTACGGGGAGTGAAACAAACCATCTGGAAACGGGAGATGGACCGTCGTCCGGATATTCGCATTAAGTATGCTTCAAAATACGATGAAAGCTCCAATTATTGGAAGAATAGCATCGGAACGAATAAAGCCATCAAGCATTTGAAAGTGTTGGAAAAGAAGCGGGTGGCTGAAGCAGAGCTTCGTAACTGGATTCAGTCTCATCCGGAAGAGAGAGAGAAACTGATTCGTTTATTTTCTTCTTTAGAGTTGAGTTATAGTAATCGCCGTGAAACCAATCGTGCGTTGGCTTATTTCGGTGAATCGTTTATAAATGGTCCCGAGTTAGTGCAGCTCGCTCTTGAAATTCTCAATTTCGACTTTGAGGCGGAAGAGAAGTTGGTGATAACCCGCATGAAAAAGTTACTGGAGAAGTATGATAATCTCGATCTTTCCATTGATAAGGAGGTTTTTGCTGCCATGCTCAAAGAGTATCAGTCGAAAGTGGATAAAAAGTTTCTGCCTGCTATGTATGAGAAGATAGATACGCTCTACAACGGGAATATTCAGACCTATGTAGACTCTTTGTATGCAACTTCCAATATAACGTCTCCTAAAGGCTTAAAACGCTTTCTGGAGCGAGATACTACTTATAATCTCATAGAGGATCCGGCTGTTTCCTTAAGTCTGGATTTGATTGTGAAGTATTATGAGATGAATCAAAGCATTTCCGAGGCTTCCGAGCAGATAGAGGAGGGGGAGCGTTTGTTCAATGCAGCCATGCGCCGGATGTATGCTGATCGTAATTTTTATCCGGATGCCAACTCTACCATGCGGCTTAGTTTCGGAACGGTTGGAGGATATACTCCTTTTGATGGAGCCACTTATGATTACTACACAACCGTGAAAGGCATTTTTGAGAAAGTGAAGGAACATGCGGGTGATATTGACTTTGCCGTTCAGCCGGAGTTGTTGAGTTTGCTTTCTTCCGGTGATTTCGGAAGATATGCCAATGCGCAGGGAGATATGAATGTTTGTTTTATCTCCAACAATGACATTACAGGCGGTAATTCCGGCAGTGCCATGTTTAATGCCAAAGGAGAATTACTAGGCTTGGCTTTTGATGGCAACTGGGAAGCAATGAGCAGTGATATCGTATTCGAACCAGATTTGCAGCGTTGCATCGGGGTAGATGTGCGGTATATGCTCTTTATCATAGAGAAATACGGTAAGGCAGCCCATCTTATTCAGGAATTAAAAATGGGTCGATGAAGTAAATATTCCGATGAAACCGCATTTTTTATCGTTTTAATATAATAACGATTACGGCAGCGATAATCAGTGCAATACCTACACCAATGCTTGTGGTGAAGGCTTCCCCGAAAAGAAAGATACCTACACATACAGCAGTTACCGGCTCCATAGCTCCCAACACAGAGGTGAGTGTGGAGCCGATGCTTTTTACGGCTCTTACTAGAGCAAGATTAGAAACTACGGTAGGGATTAAAGCTAATAGAATCAAGTTGCCGGCAGTATGCCATTTGCTGATGGGTTGAAGCTGGCTGATGATTTCCGTTCCGATAAAAAGGAGAATACCTCCGAAAAGGAATACGTAGAAAGTAAGCAGTAGCCCCTTCATCTGTCCAATTTTTAGTTGGCTCATTGTGACGAGATAAAGCGCATATCCGAGTGCCGACAGAAGAACAATGAAAAGTCCCAGGAAAGAAAAGCTTCCCGTTTTTGTATCTCCGCCGGATAAGAAATAAACTCCTGCCACTGCGGATGCAATGGCAGCGATCCGCCAGCCGGACTTCTTTTCTTTAAAGAAGAGCATCATGATTAACGTGGTAAGCGCCGGATACATGAAATGAATAGTGGTGGCAACTCCGCTAGCCATAAACTTATATCCCCAGAACAGGAATACGGCAGACATTAAATAAAGAAGCGCAAGAAGAAACAGGGAAGGAATGTCCTGCCTCTTGATGCGAAATGATTGACCATTCACCAATAAGATTCCGCCTAACGCCAGACAGGCAAACAGGAAACGATAGAAAAGTATCGATTCAAATTGCATCCCTGCTTGCATGGCAGGAATGGTAAATAGAGGGATAAGTCCAAAAGAAGCCGATGAAAGCAGCCCATATAGTAAACCATTAACTTTATTCATAGTCAAGTATATATTCGGGCCGCAAAGATATAGCTTTTTTGAGGCAAGTAGATAAAGCGTCCATACAATATTTTTCGTAAATTAGCACGCGATGTAAATATGGCATCCGATTGAAAGAAAATACAAACTAATTTTTGGATAAAATGAAACGATTGACACTATTACCGGGATTACTATTTTTAATGCTGCAAGCAGCATTTTCACAAGAGTCAGGCAGCTGTAAACCAGTGAATCTGGTTTGTGATTATTTGGTGAATCCCTTGGGAATAGATAATCCTGCTCCCCGGTTATCATGGATGCTGAATGATGCTCGAAAAGGAGCACGGCAAACAGCCTGTCAAGTCATCGTAGACAAAGACTCTCTTGAATTGATTGCAGGGAAGGGAACTATCTGGGATTCGGGCAAAAAGGACTCCGAACAGATTCTGATTACCTATTCCGGACAGGAACTTCGTCCTTTTACCAAGTATTATTGGAGAGTGAATGTATGGGATAAGGATGGAGTGAAATCTTCTTCGGCTATTAATAGTTTCGAAACGGGCATGATGGGGATGGAATACTGGCAAGGGGCTTGGATTAGCGATAACAAAGATATTAATTACCGTCCTGCTCCCTATTTCCGGAAAGTGTTTGATGCACGAAAGAAGATATGGTCGGCAAGGGCATATATTGCCGTAGCAGGTTTGTATGAACTGTATATCAATGGTGAGAAGATTGGAAACCATCGGCTGGACCCGTTATATACCCGGTTTGACAGGCGTAATTTCTACGTTACTTATGATATTACTTCCCAAATACAGAAAGGGAAAAATGCGATTGGTGTGTTGCTGGGCAATGGATGGTATAATCATCAGTCAATGGCCGTGTGGGACTTTCATCGTGCACCATGGCGTAACCGTCCTGCTTTCTGTATGGATGTGCGGATTACTTATGAGGATGGTTCTGTTGAAGTCGTTTCTACGGAGCGGGACTGGAAAACTTCATCCGGCGCATTGATCTTTAATAGCATTTATACAGCCGAGCATTACGACGCCCGTTTGGAACAGAAAGGCTGGAATACCGTGAACTTTGACGATTCTAAATGGAATGGAGTAGGATATAGGGCTGTTCCTTCACAGAATGTGGTGTCACAACAAGTGCAGCCGATTCGTGCGGTAGAAACGATCCCCGTAAAAACCTGGAAGAAACTTAATGACACAACGTATGTATTCGATTTTGCCCGCAATATGGCAGGAGTCACCCGCATTAAAGTGTCCGGGGAAGAGGGAACTGTAGTGAGACTGAAACATGGTGAGCGGTTGTATGACAACGGACGAGTGAATACGTCAAATATTGATGTGTATCACCGCCCGGTAGACAACTCCGATCCTTTTCAAACGAACATCCTCGTTTTGAGTGGAAAGGGAGAGGATGAATTTATGGCACGATTCAATTATAAAGGTTTCAGATACGTGGAAGTAACAAGCACTAACCCCCTTGTATTGAATGAGAATAGTCTGACTGCCTACTTTGTGCATAGTGATGTTCCGCAGAAAGGGACGATTCATACTTCGAACGCACTTATCAACCGTCTTTGGTGGGCAACAAATAATGCCTATTTGTCCAACTTGATGGGGTATCCTACCGACTGCCCCCAGCGTGAAAAGAACGGATGGACAGGCGACGGTCATTTTGCTATTGAAACGGCATTATACAATTATGACGGTATCACTGTTTATGAGAAATGGCTTGCCGACCATAGAGACGAGCAACAGCCCAATGGTGTACTTCCCGATATAATTCCTACAGGAGGCTGGGGATATGGCACGGATAATGGACTGGATTGGACAAGCACTATCGCTATTATTCCATGGAACATTTATATGTTTTATGGCGATCATAAACTGTTGGCAGACTGTTATGAAAATATAAGGCGGTATGTAGACTATGTGGATCGCACCAGTCCGACCGGATTGACCTCATGGGGAAGAGGAGACTGGGTGCCTGTTAAATCACATTCTTCCAAGGAACTGACCTCTTCTGTCTATTTCTATGTGGACACCAAAATACTTGCCAATGCCGCAAAGATGTTTAATAAAACGGAAGACTATAAATATTATTCTGCTCTTGCCAATAAGATAAAGAACGCGATTAATGACAAGTTTCTGAATAGAGAAACGGGCATTTATGGTAGCGGCGTTCAGACGGAACAAAGCGTTCCTTTGCAATGGGGCATTGTTCCCGAAGAGTTGAAGAGAAAAGTAGCCCGGAATCTGGCAAAACAGGTGGAAGCAGCCGGCTTTCATTTGGATGTAGGTGTGTTGGGGGCAAAAGCTATATTGAATGCGTTAAGTGAGAACGGTGAAGCTGAAACGGCTTATAAATTAGCTGCACAAGACACTTATCCATCATGGGGCTGCTGGATTGCCAATGGTGCTACCACATTACTGGAGAACTGGGATTTGAATGCCACACGTGACATATCGGACAATCACATGATGTTCGGTGAAATTGGCGGATGGTTCTATAAAGGATTAGGTGGGATCTTCCCTGACCCCGAAAATCCCGGATTCAAACATATTCTTCTTCGGCCTAATTTCCCCAGTGGATTAAATGAGTTCGAAGCCAGATATCAATCACCTTATGGGGAAATCTGCTCTAAATGGGAACGTAAAAAGAACCGTATTGTCTATCATGTAACTGTTCCGGCAAATAGCACTGCTACCTTTTATGCACCCGACAATGTGAAAGGAGAGCGTGCAGTAAATTTGGAAGCAGGAAAACATATCTTGGAATTACCTATAAAGAGAGCTGTTTATTGAATGTCTTTCGATTGGTAATCCTGGTTGCTGTTTACCCAGATGTAAAAAACTGCTTCTACACCATTGAAACGGATGAATATATCTCTCCCCTTCCATGAATCGGGCAGAGTGAAATCCTTCCGATAGCTACCTATCGGATTGGGCATGGAAGCGAAAGTATAATCTGCCGGACGAGGCTGGATGACATTGGGCCACTGCACTCCTTTGCTATAATCGCAGAATGGATAGATCACGTTACAATAGAGAGGTTTGTCCCAATTTCGTGCTTTTGTATAGCTGCTTTATAACTAATAGATGGAGTGTTTTGAAATAAGAACTTGACAAACGACTTTTTATTTTGTATCTTTGTGATCAGAAAAGAAACTTATTGATTGGAAATTATGTGTATGAATAGTATAATATTAGAACAGAGTTGCCGACGATTTACCTCTCTTTAGAAGAAGAGGAAATTTATTATATACTAAAGGTTGCAGACTTTTGATGAGTTTGCAACCTTTTTTGTTGTATAAAATTGAATTGTTTGCAGTAGATATACTTCTTATCGTTTTTAATAAATAGGAATACCGTTTATTAAAAACGATAAGAAAGTTTATTAGAAACACAAAAGTAGATTCTGTATGAACAGTTGTCTTTTTTCAATAAGATAGAATAGGGATAATGTTGTTCCTTCTCATTAGAATGTCAAGATGGTAATTAGTTGTAACATAAAGACCTCTGACTAATAATGTACAAATCTACGGATTATGCTTGCTTCATATTTATTTCTTCTTAGGTTTTCTACGTGCCCATCCTTCTTCGCTGAAGTCAGGTTCTTTATCTTTAAAAAACTCTTGCCAGTCATCTTTCTTTTTCGGACCGCGAGCATCAGAGTATCCTCGCTCAGCACGACTAGGCTTATCTTTTTTTGTTGACTTTGAGTCTTTTGCAGAAGCATCTTTCGGTTTTCTATCCTTATTTTCATAGCGCGGTGCACGTTCGTCGCTTTTGCCGCCGAATCGTTTACCTCCCTTGCGCTCATTTGAACCGTTTTCACGTCCTTTTCCGTTTTCTTCACCGGCACCAGCAATCTCAACAACTACCTTGCGTCCGTTCCATTTAGCCCTATTCAGCGCCTTGATTACATTTGTCGCTTCCTTTTCCGGCACTTCAAAGAAAGAATAGTTCTGCATTAGGTCAATACGTCCCAACTCGATACGTCCTCTTGTGTTACTATTTAGTAGTCCGATAAGATCGCTAGGGAAGAAACTGTCTGTTTTACCCAAATTGATAAACAGGCGGTTAAAGCCCGGTGCAGCTTGGCGGCTTCTTTTTTCGAAACCACCTTCTTTGCGGTCACCCCGTCCGGTACGTTCTCCTCTGATGTCAGTCGGTACTTCTATTTCTGCACGGTTGCGATAATACTCGGCGAAACGGTTGAATTCGTGAGAAACCATTCGTTTAATCAGGTCCTCTTTGCTCAACCATTCCAGTTTACGATAGATTTCCGGCATAAAGTCAGCAATCTCTTCCTCGTTTACTTTTACTTTTTCGAGATCATCAATAACCTTAATCAGCTGCTTCTGACAGATTCCTGCTGCTGTTGGCATTTCTCCGACAATGAATTTTTTGCTGATAATCCGTTCAATTTCTCTCATCTTTCCTTTTTCACGGAGGTTGATGATGGCAATGGAAGTTCCTGTTTTTCCGGCACGTCCTGTACGTCCGCTGCGATGTGTATAACTCTCTGTATCGTCTGGTAATCCGTAATTGATAACATGCGTCAGATCGTCTACATCAAGTCCGCGGGCAGCCACGTCAGTTGCCACGAGCAGTTGCAAGTTGCGGATGCGGAATTTCTGCATAACAGCATCCCGTTGTGCTTGAGAAAGCTCACCATGCAAAGAATCGGCATTGTAGCCTTCTTGCATTAATTTGTCTGCAATTTCCTGAGTCTCTTTACGGGTACGGCAGAAAATGATACCGTATATTTGTGGGTAGTAATCGACGATACGCTTTAAAGCTTCGTATTTGTCTTTAGCCTGTACGGTATAAACAACGTGTTTAACGTTGTTGGTACTTTCATTCTTACGGCCAATAGTGATTTCTTTCGCATTGCGCAGGTAATTTTTGGAAATGCGTGCGATTTCCGGACTCATTGTTGCGGAAAACAATAGAGTGTTACGTTCCTGCGGTACATCAGCCAGAATGGCGTTGATGCTTTCTGTGAACCCCATATTAAGCATTTCGTCCGCTTCATCCATTACTACATTGTGGATGGTAGACAAGGAAACGGTTTTGCGTTCCATCAGGTCCAACAGGCGTCCGGGTGTAGCTACAATGATGTGTACTCCTCGTTTGAGGCTGCGTATCTGGCTGTCAATAGAAGAACCACCATATACAGGTAATACTTTTAGTCCATCAATGTATTTGGAATAGTCGTTCAAATCTCCTGCTATCTGGAGACAGAGCTCGCGGGTAGGGCAGAGGATAAGCGATTGTGGAATTCTGTTTTTTACGTCAACTTGTTGGAGCAAGGGCAAACCGAATGCGGCTGTTTTACCTGTTCCTGTCTGTGCAAGAGCTACTACATCATTATTTTCTCCTAAAAGGTACGGAATCACTTCTTCTTGTACCGGCATGGGATTCTCGTATCCCATTTCTTCAATTGCTCTACGTATCTCCGGAGAAACGCCAAGCTCTTCAAATGTCTTCATTAAATCTCTGTATATCTTTTATTTCGGCTGCAAAGATAGTTAATTTAGTTGATAATGAATGATTGATAGTAGATAATTATTATAGACGCCACCCTATTTTATCACTTATCAACTATTAATTATCAGTTAGTAAGATGCTGCGTAACTGTTCAATTTCTTCTGCAGAAAGTCCGATTCCCTTTTTCAGATAGGTCTGTACGCTCCCGTATTCAGCCTCAATCTGTTCTTTGGCAGCGTTCAGGAAATCTTCTTTTGCAGAGTAGATGGTTGTAATGGCTTCTTGCGAATTGACCGATAACTTATATGCATATTGAGAAGCTTTGGGAATATTAAAATAGTCATTACTCAAACGATAGTCTTCCATAATGACGTCTTCGTTGACTCCAAGAGCGGCAAGCAATAAGGCGGAAACGACCCCTGTACGCCCTTTCCCGGATGTACAATGAATCACAACCGGATAATGAGTACGGTCGAGAAGGACGGTGAACAGCTTTTTGAATTCCTTTTGGTAGTTTATAACTAATTCCCGATTCATTTGTTCTACCAAACGATAAATAGTGTCACTTTTTATCTTCTCTTCCTGAATTCCTTGCAGAATTTCTTCCATGTTCCCTGTGAGAATAGGGATATGTATGATATTAAATTCATCATCATGCAATTGCGGGTAGTTGTGGCGTTCATTTTCAGAACGTAAGTCTATGATTGTCCGTATCCCCATATTCTTAAGTTCCTGGCGTGAGCAGGGAGGAATGCTGTCTATTTGTGCGGAACGGTATATCATTCCCCAGCGAAGAGATTTGCCAGTACTGGCAGATTCATATCCTCCTAAATCACGGAAATTCTGTATGCCGGGGATGTTAATGTTGCGGGTGGCCACTTTAACCCGGTATTTGTTATTAAATACCATCAAGTAGTAATAACGTTGAGACGGATCGTTGGTTACGATTGTCATTTTACCACTGGAAATGTTTGCCATTGCAATGGGAGAATCTTCCGGAATAGCTTCAGGAGAAGTAGAGGTGTATACTTTTACCTGTCCTTTTAATACCGGTGCTGTTTCCCATTTGATAATACAGTTTCCTACGTTATTTTCTTCACATACCACAGATATAGCAGGTGATGTGCCAGAACATGATGGGAGCACTAATAAAACAGTAAGCCAGCTTAACAGGTTTCTATACATAGTTTCTTTGTCTTGAATCGTATACTGCAAAGATAAGAATTACCCGAAGATGTGGTAATTCCTTTGCTATAATTAGCCAAAGTTAATAGTAATTTACGTGTTAAAAAAGGGCGCTTCTTCGTTATAGAAGAGCGCCCTGAATGAGAAGTAATCTAAGTTTGCTTTATTGAATATTGTTCAATAGATCTATTTTTCCTTCGTTGACCAACTTTAAAATGAGCTCACCAAATAAGGTGTTTTGCCATGCAAACCAGGCGCGTGTGAAGTTTTTAGGGTCATCCTTATGGAAAGATTCGTGCATGAATCCTGTTCCTGCATCTGTATCCATCAGCATTTTTATGCAAGACTTAATTTCCTGGTCGTCCTGACTGGTGAATGCCTTCATCATGATACTCATAGGCCATATCATATCATAACCGATGTGAGGTCCTCCAATACCTTCTCCTGCCTTTCCTTTGAAGAAGTAGGGGTTGTCTTTGCTCCATACAAAACGACGTGTGTTTTGATAAATAGGATCGTTGATGTCTACATCTCCCAGATAAGGCATTGCCAGCAGGCTTGGTACGTTGGCGTCGTCCATTAAGAGATGATTTCCGAATCCGTCTACTTCAAAAGCATAGATTGTACCATATTTAGGATGATTGTAAGTTGCATATTCTTTTAATGCGGTTTCTACTTCTTGTGCCAAATCTGTGCACTGTTTCGCCAGACTGGTGTTTTTGTTTACAACATTCAGAATTTCCGCAGCTTTCTTTAGAGAAGAAACAGCGAAGAAATTAGACGGTACGAGGAACTGTAAAGTGGTTGCATCGTCAGACGGACGGAAAGCTGAAACAATGAGTCCGACAGGATTTACAGGAGCACCTAGACCGTTATTGTTTAATGTGTCGAGTGCGCGTTCTGTCTTACGCTGGAATTTATAGGGACCCACTCCCTCTTTGCGCTGTTGTTCCTTGAAAGTTGTCAGTATGTTGGCGATGGCCTGTATCCATTCATTATCAAAGATGCTTGCATCACCGGTTTCTTTCCAATATTGATAGGCCAGACGTAATGGATAACATAAAGAATCTATTTCCCATTTACGTTCGTGCAGTTCCGGTTTCATATCGGTCAGGTCGGACATCCAATCTCCTCCCACAGCCCCATCATTGAAAGCATTGGCGTATGGATCGATATTTATACATTTAAATTGTCTGCGTATCACTCCTTCGAGCATTTTCTTCAATTCCGGGTCTTTATTCGCTAATTGTATATAAGGCCAAACCTGTGCTCCTGAGTCACGTAACCACATGGCATGGATATCTCCTGTGTAGACGAAAGTATCAGGCTTACCGTCTGTTGTACGGTAATGAACTGTTGTCTCAAGGGTATTTGGAAAACAATTCTCGAACATCCATGCCAATTTTTGATTAGTAAGTAGCTTTTTCACCCTGATGATTTCTGCTTCCACGGCTTTTGATGTAAAAAGACGCTTGTTTACGGGTGGACGATTACTTTTATAAGCGGCAATTTCAGCTGCTTGATTGACCACATTGGTATGATCCTTAGCCAGGATAAGTTCTGTAGCTTTGGCAGGACCTCCCATTAATAGGGTGGTCGTGATGATACATATTCCGATATTTCTTTTCTTCATATCTCTATTGTTTTTAAGAGGGTTATTAAAAGTGATTATTGCAAATTGATTCCGCCTAGTCTTCCATACATTTCTATGAAAGCAGCTTGTGTCAAGAGCCATTTTTTCTCGTTTTTATCTGTGCCGCTCCAATCTGTCTGGAACAAGCCTCGTTCATCTCTGGCATGATGCCATGCGTAATCAAGACTTCTCTGGAAATCGGTTAGATAAGTCTTGTTATGGTCTATCTGATAAAGTTCAATAAAGCCTCTAAGCATAACGGCTGTGAACCAAATATTTCCTTTTTTCAGTAATTGGAATGTTTGTCCGTCTGGAGAGGTGAACTGAGTGAAGAAGTGCTTGTGACACGCTTCTGCTATATTTTGTGCATCTTCCAGATAACTTTTCTGTTTGGTAATTTGATAGAGTAGGGCAGCTGCCTGCATCATTTGTCCACTGTTATAGGCAAATTTGGCACGACCGATTTTCTTGTTGAGTGAGATGTTGTCAAAGTATAGATGATCTTTTGAGTCTTCCAGGTTCTTTTTAGTCCATTCGTATAACTCTTTTCCTTCTTTTAAATAGGCATCATCTTGAGTAGCTTGAAATAGTTTGAGAGCGAATACGGCTCCCGGTGCATTAGAACAAGTATTTTTAGATTCCTTCTTTTGTTCGCACCAGTAGACTCCTCCGCCGAGTACGTCATCTTTACCACTAAGGATAAACTTCCATATTAGTTTAGCTTTCTCCAGATAAGCTTGTTTTCCTGTCATTCGATAAGAATCGGTAAAATCGATACCTAACCAGACGTTATCATCATAAAAACGATCGGAGAGAGGTTGGCTGCTGATATAAGATGAGTAAGCGCATGGTTCCCTTCGTGTGTCGAAATACTCTTCTAATCCGGGTAGTACTTTGTTTTCCAAAAGTTTTTTATACTTCTTATTTTCAGTGCTCTCCAGTAGTGCATTTACCGCAGAGAACGTGCCCGAATACGGCCAAAGGTAGGAATATTCATTGCGTCTTTTTGCTTGTTCTTCTGATGCCAGATAAGTTGCCTTATTGTCTTGGTCAAAAGGATAATTCTCACGTAACAGACAAGTGTTGGGTGCTGCATAGTTTTGGTAAAGAGCATCCAAAGTTTGCTGTGCTTTTTCTATGTTAGGATTTGCGTTTGCAATGGTGAAAGCACAAATAACATTAAGTAATAGGCCGTTCATAATTTTTTATTTAAGTGGTGTTTATATAAATAGTAATTTGAATGAGTTCGCAGGTTTTATTGTGACTCTACAAAAATACCTTATTTCGGTTACTTTTTAAATGGGGAGTGAGCAGATTGTAAATGATTGTTTGGGGTATGTTGTTGATAATCAGAGAATTTTTGATCGGAGAGTCTCTGATAAATGTAAATGATGCTGTATGATTAATACACTGTTATTCCCGGATTTGTTGTCCGATTCGAGCTACTTTTTCTTCAAATTCATTCCGGTCTCCATTTGCTTTGATCCGCATTTTTGAGCGGTAATTATAGATGGTCGATAATGAGTACTGTAAGAAATGAGCTATTTTCACACTGTCTGTAATTCCCAGTCGGATAAGTGCGAAGATCCGTAATTCGGGTGTTAAGAGTTTGCCGGGTCCTGGAATAATTGCATTTTCCGGTAAAAGCAATGCGTTAAAATCTTCGACGAAATTTGGAAAGAGATTCAGGATTGCTTTGTCGAAGTTATTATAAAATTCAGCCAGATCTTCTTCAGTATTGAGAGAGGAGTGGAGGAAAGAGGTTACTTTCTTTATATCTTCACTTTTGGCTATTTTGAGTGCTCTTTTCTTAAAATTGGCAATTTTACTGATATAACTGGTATATTGTTCCATATACAGCCCTACATATTCTTCTTTGATTTTATTGTTATCTGCCAATATTGAGTTCATTTGTTGTATTTCGTAAAGATGATACGACAAATTCTCATTAGCTTGCTCCACTTTGCCTTTTTGTTTTTTCAGTTGTACGGACAGGATGAATAGCATTATGCATACAATGCATAATGCTATGAGCAATGCCGTTATGATGATAAATTTATGTTTCTCCTTTTCTTGAAATGCTTTATCTATGAAAAGATACATATCTGAAGCTTCGATGGTGTTAATTCTCGCATTGCATAGGATAGCGTCCTCCATTGCATTTTTCATATATTTAGATGCCCGGTCTATGTCCCCACTCTCAAAGATCAGCTTGGCTAATATCTTTAAAGAGAGGTTTTCTCTAGCTCCATTTAATACATCAGAAATGGCGGATATTGCGAAATATTTAATCGTATTCTCACGATCATTTTTACCTTGATAGGCAGATGCCAGAGAATATGCTATGATTCCGGCATTTCTTGAATAGGGTGTATAACTTTGATAAGTGCTGTCCAGTATATGAATAGCATCATCATACTTTTTATGGAAAAGAAGAGTTGGTGCGGTCATAAAAGCTCGTACATTCGTTGGGATTTCTTTGCATTGGAGCAGCGAATCGCGATAGATTTGTGCTATCAGATCATTTTCTTGTGAATCGTCCTCGTTGGAAGCAAAAGCTTTCTGGTGATTGTAGATCGTGACCTGTCCAAGAAAATATTCGGCTTTGAGTCTAGGAGATAGTTGCTCTTGTTGCATCGAATTGGTAATCGCCAGAGCTTCTTTGAAAAAGCCCATCGAAGATAATATTCTTGAATAATCCAGTTTAGCTTCAATTAAAAGTTCTTTGTCATTACTTTCTTGAGCGAACCTGTTCATGTGGATGGCATAGGCTAAAGCGGAATCTTTTTGGAAAGATGAATACTCAAAACAAAGAGACTGTGCTGTCCCAACTTTCTTTCGAATATCCCTGGATTGTCTTAATATTATTTTCAGGCTGTCTATCTGTCTTTGCTTTTGTTGGGTATAACGAGCTTTGTTTTGTAGAGATTTATCTAATACTTTTAACAATGTTTTTACTTCATCGTTTGCTTTTGCTGGTAAACTGATGAAGATAAAAATTATCAATAGAGGTAAAATAAATCTTTTCATATATTAAGTAAGATTGCTTATTGAATATGGTTGTTTGCAAAGATAAGGAAATCCATATTAAGTTAAGGTTGACAGATTAACTTAATATGGATTTTATGAAAATAGGGATTTCGCTGGATGAATTACTTATATCCAAATCCTTATTTGTAATATCACTTGTATTTTTGTGCAAACTCCACCGAAACCGAATTGCTGAAACTTCGGCAAACTTCAGCTGCGAAGTCTTTCCCGCATTGGATTATTTTATCCCAGATCTCTTCATTCAAGTTATTTAGATCGCGGTATCGGACATCGTATTTGAGTAATCCGTAGATCAGCCCTGCATTGAAGTTATCACCAGCTCCAATAGTACTGACTGCTTGTAATGGTTCTATCGGATAATCTTTATTGACCAGATTAGAGCGTAACGCTACCTTTTCCGCACCTGCAGTACAGATGAACCGGGGACAGTAGAATTTGATTTTATCCTTGTAAATTTTGTCTATATCCTGCATGCCATACATATATAGAAAATCCTCTAAAGAACCGCGTACAATATCCGCATACTCCAGATTCTCAATAATGGTCGGAGCCAGTTTCATGGCTTCATTCTTGTGTGAAGAACGAAAATTCGGGTCATAATAGATGATGGCTTTCTTTTCACGTGCCTGATCTAGTAATTCGAGAATCTTCTCCCTCAGAACCGGATTCAGTGCGTAATAAGAACCCACCATGACAATGTCGTCTTCCTCTAGTTTCGGAAACAGAACATCCAGACGTTGCTTCGGGTAGTCTTTGTAGAAGATATATTCGGCATCACTCTGCTCGTTCAGGAAGGCTAAAGATACGGGTGATTTTCCATCCGGGAATACATTTACATGATCGGTTGGGATATGATTCTCACGCATAAACTGCAGGATAATATTGCCTACACGGTCATTCCCGGTTTCACTGATGAAGCCGACGTTTATTCCCATTCGTCCCAATGAGACAATACCGTTGAATACAGAACCTCCCGGTACGGCTGCGGAAGGCTGGTCACCTCGAAAGATGATATCGAGGATGGTCTCTCCGATACCGATTACTTTTCGCATAGTGATCTTGATTTTTCTCCCAGATAACCACCATGATGGCGTTTTGAATATTCAGCGATAGTAAATCCTGTTTCCTTCATGGTTTGTACTACCAATATATCTCCGATCACTGTCATGGCAGTAGTGGATGTAGTAGGAGTCATCCCTAACACACAGACTTCTGCAGGCTTGCCGGTACTTAGACAGACATCCGATTCTTTTGCCAGCGGACTATCCGGATTTCCGGTAATAACGATAAACTTCAGATCCGGGTCCAGATTATGGGCCAGGCGGGTCAATTCCACAATCTCACGTGTCTTGCCAGAGTTAGAGATCAATAGGAGCAGATCGTTTTCTTGTAAGATACCCAAATCCCCGTGTTGCGCCTCGCTGGGATGCAGAAAGACGGATGGAATACCGGTGGAACAGAAAGTCGTAGCAATGTTCATAGCAATCTGCCCGGCTTTTCCCATACCGGAAGTTACCAGTTTTCCCTTTTTCTGATGTATTTGTTCTACAATCAGTTTCACCGCTTTTTCATAAGCGTCTGTTACGGGGATGTTGAGCACAGCTTGTGCTTCCTGTTGCAAAAGTTGTTTGATGGAGTCTATCATATAGGATCAGTTTATTTTTTCTTTTAATTCATTTAATGTGTTTGCTACTTCGTAATAGGTTGAGAAAGGCTGTCGTGCAAAACCTTTGTTCTCCAGGGTGTGGAGCGCTTTTAATAGCTCGTCGTAAAAACCATGTTCATTGTAGAAAATGACCTTCTTTTGGTGATATCCGATAGAGGCAGCGGCTATTACGTGGAAAATCTCATCAAGAGTACCGACGCCTCCGGGGAGTGCAACCAATACCTCCGACTTCTCCGTTATGATATCTTTGCGGTCACTCAAGTTACGGGTATGAATTTCTTCATCTAACAGACTGCTTACCTTGCCATTCTCTTCCAGTTTGGCAGGAACTACTCCAATGACCTTACCGCCATTTTCTTTCACGGCACGAGCTATGCATTCCATTAATCCGAGGCTGGCTCCTCCATATATCAAGGTTTTGCCTGTCTGCCCCATCCATTTGCCTATTTGGCTGGCGCTTTCGAAGTACATTTTGTCAATGTTATCGGAGGCGGAACAGAATATTCCTATCTTTTCCATATACGTTGTTGCTGTTATAGTCCACAAATATCTGCAATTTTCTATAAACAGCAATAAGTTTTATTGTATTTTTGTGGCATTAATTCAATAAGGAAGTATAAAACGATGCAAGGTAACGAATATACATTGCCAAATGGCCTGCGTATTATCCATGAACCAACCCTCTCAAAAGTAGCTTATTGTGGTTTTGCGATTGATGCCGGAACTCGTGATGAAGCGGAGAATGAGCAGGGAATGGCCCATTTTGTAGAACATCTGATTTTTAAGGGAACGGAGAAGCGGAAAGCCTGGCATATCCTCAACCGGATGGAGAATGTAGGTGGTGACCTGAATGCTTATACAAATAAGGAAGAAACTGTCGTCTATGCCGCTTTCCTGAAAGAACATCTGGAACGTGCGCTTGAATTGTTGGGGGATATTGTATTTCATTCAACCTTTCCGCAGCATGAGATAGAAAAAGAAACAGAGGTCATTATCGATGAAATCCAGTCGTATGAAGATACTCCGTCGGAACTGATATTTGACGATTTTGAAGACATGATCTTCCGCAATCATCCATTGGGAAGAAACATTCTTGGTAAGCCGGAACTTCTGCGAAGTTTTCGCACGGAAGATGTTCTATCGTTTACCCGCCGTTTTTACCAACCGGGAAATATGGTGTTTTTTGTTCAGGGGCAGTACGAGTTCAAGAGAATCATCCGCCTGGTAGAAAAATACCTGTTGGATATTCCTGATGTGAAGGTAGAGAATCGGCGTACACCTCCGCCTCTGTATGTGCCGGAACATTTGACGGTGGCTAGAGATACGCACCAGGCACATGTCATGATCGGTAGCCGTGGCTATAATGCGTATGATGACAAGCGTACTGCACTCTATCTGCTGAATAATGTCCTTGGAGGTCCCGGAATGAATAGTAAACTGAATGTGTCCCTTCGCGAACGCAGAGGACTGGTCTATAATGTCGAATCCAATCTGACTTCCTATACGGATACGGGAGCTTTCTGTATTTATTTCGGGACGGATGTGGATGACATGGATACTTGCCTGAAATTGACCTATAAGGAATTGAAGCGGATGCGCGATACAAAGATGACTTCTTCCCAGTTGGCGGCAGCGAAAAAGCAGTTGATCGGGCAAATCGGAGTAGCGTCCGATAACTTTGAGAATAATGCGTTAGGGATGGCGAAAACATTCCTTCATTATCATAAGTATGAATCATCCGAGCTTGTTTTTAAGCGTATAGAAGAGCTAACAGCAGAGATGTTGTTGGAAGTTGCCAATGAGATGTTTGCAGAGGAATACTTATCTACGTTGATTTACAAATAATTGATTGACAGATTTGCTTTCATTGCCAGAATTCGTATTTTTGTAGCAGATACGTATGTGATAACAATCTAATAGTAGAAATTGTATGTTGGTGACGGGCAGAAAACTCCCTATCGGGATTCAGACTTTCGAAGATATCCGCAATGACGGATACTTGTATGTGGATAAGACCGCATTGATGTGGACTATAGCAAACATCGGTAAACCTTTTTTTTTAAGCCGTCCGCGCCGATTCGGAAAGAGTTTGTTAATTTCTACGTTTGAAGCCTATTTCAAGGGACGGCGTGACCTTTTCACGGGACTTGCCGTGGAACAATTAGAAAAGAAGTGGGAAGAATATCCCGTACTGCATCTGGATTTGAATGCCGAGAAATATGATTCACCGGACAGATTGGATGCTATTTTAAGCAATCAGTTAACTCAATGGGAAGTTATATATGGTAAGGGAGAGGATGAAACCACTTTGTCTTCCCGTTTTCTGGGTGTTATTCGCCGTGCCTCCGAACAAGCAGGCAGGGGTGTTGTAGTCCTGGTGGATGAGTATGATAAACCATTGCTACAGGCTATTCAGAATGTACAGCTTCTCGATTCTTACCGTTCTACCTTGAAAGCTTTCTACGGTGTGTTGAAGAGTGCAGACCGCTATCTTCGTTTTGCTTTTCTGACAGGTGTCACCAAATTCTCGCAAGTAAGTGTGTTTAGTGGTCTGAATCAATTGAATGACATCAGTCTGAATTATGACTTCTCTACTCTTTGTGGAATCACCCGCGAAGAACTTCTTGCTAATTTTGAACCGGAGATTGCAGCTTTATCGCAAGCAAATGACATCAATACGAAAGAAGTTGTGGAAACAATGACCCGGCAGTATGACGGTTATCATTTTCATCCTAATGGAGAAGGAGTGTTCAATCCATTCAGTGTTCTGAATGCATTTTTCAGTAAAGAGTTCGGTAATTACTGGTTTCAGACCGGAACTCCTACTTTCCTTGTGGAGTTATTGAAAGAGAGCGATTATGATCTTCGCTTGCTGATGGATGGTGTAGAGACATCTGCTTCCGCTTTCACTGAATATCGTGCGGATAGGAAAAATCCTATTCCGTTGATTTATCAGAGTGGTTATTTAACCATTAAAGACTATGACAGGGAGTTTAGACTTTATCGTTTAGGCTTCCCTAACGACGAAGTACGTTATGGCTTTCTTAACTTTTTACTCCCCTTTTATACGGCAGTCACGGATGAAGAACGAAGCTTTTATATAGGTAAGTTTGTTCAAGAACTACGTACAGGCAATGTTGACGCTTTCATGCACCGCTTTGAAGCTTTCTTTGCAGATTTTCCTTACGAGTTGAATGACCAGACTGAACGTCATTATCAAGTCATCATATATTTAATATTCAAACTGATGGGACAATTCACGCAGACAGAAGTACATAGCTCACGGGGACGTGCAGATGCGGTTGTACGAACCCCGAAGTTCATCTATATTTTCGAATTCAAGCTGAATGGGACTGTTGAGCAGGCCATGGAGCAGATTGAAGAAAAAGGTTATGCTTTTCCTTATACGGCAGAGGATCAACAAGTGATAAAAGTTGGTGTAGAGTTTAGCGCAGAGAAACGAAATGTAGAGCGCTGGATGGTAGCGAAAGAATTTTAATATAAAATTGATTATGAAAAACTTAATACGAAATGTCTGGGTTTGCTTGGGGCTGATGGTGCTTCCCTTCACAGCCTCCGGACAACAAAAGGATAACATTACCTATGTACCGGCTCAAGAGCTTTTACTGGTAGGCAAAGCAACTACCGAAGGCGAATACTTCCATCGGGTAGATACAGCCAAGTATTGTACAATGCCTCCCACAGTGAAGAAACTATTCACAAACTCTGCCGGTCTGGCTATCTCTTTTACAACGAATAGCCCCGTCATAAAAGCCAAATGGATGGTTCCTGATAATTACCAGTTACCCAATCTGACGAGAGTTGCTCAGAAAGGTCTGGATTTGTATATCAAACGGGATGGAAAATGGCAATTTGCCGGAGTAGGGATACCAGGTGGTGTGACTACGGAAAAAGTGCTTGTTGATAATATGGGTACGGAAGAGAAAGAATGTTTGTTATATCTGCCTTTATATGATGAACTGAAAAGTCTGGAAATAGGTGTTTCTTCTGATGCACACATACGTAAAGGAGAAAATCCGTTCAAAGAAAAGATAGTGGTATACGGGTCCAGTATTTTGCAGGGAGCATCTGCCAGTCGTCCCGGGATGGCTTATCCGGCTCGTTTGTCCCGTAGCAGCGGATATAATTTTATCAATTTAGGATTGAGCGGAAACGGCAAGATGGAGAAAGAAGTTGCCGAGATGTTGGCGGATATTGATGCGGATGCTTTCATTCTCGATTGTATTCCTAATCCTTCTCCCAAAGAGATAACCGACCGGACTGTTGATTTTGTAATGACGTTGCGCCAGAAGCATCCGGATACGCCTATTATTGTGATACAGACATTGATACGTGAAACAGGTAATTTCAACCAGAAAGCTCGTGAGAATGTAAAACGGCAGAACGAGGCCATCGCTGAACAGGTAGAAGTATTGCGAAAGAAAAATGTCAAAAACCTGTATTTCATAAAAGAAGATCAATTCTTGGGAACAGACCATGAGGGGACTGTAGATGGGACCCATCCGAATGACTTGGGATTCGACCGAATGTTGAAGAAATATAAACCGGCTATCAGTAAGATTCTGAAGATCAAATTCAAGACTGAATAACAGGAATGAAAGATTATAACAGAGGCAGATAGAAAAAAATAAAGGTCAATTCATGGGGGTGAATTGGCCTTTTTCTTTTGCAAATGTGTTAAGTTGTTCCTGAAAATAGGATGTTTGTTACTTTCTTAATAAGATGTTTTTAATAACTTGTAAAGAGAGTTATTGCAGATTTCTCAATCCCTTTTCTTCCAGATAATGAATAAGTTCCTGTGGACGGTCTGTTTGTATCATTGTAGCTTTATGTTTTAACATCCAACCCCAATGTCTATCTTTACCTTCCAATAGTGCATTCTCATCATCATGTCCACCACATAGGCTATCCCATAAAGTATTCATCCATATCCGACTGCCTGATTTAATGATCTCATCTATTATTCTTAGGCTCGGGGTAGTATCATCTTTGAAGCATAGTTCGTAAGCGATTGGAGTGAAATCTTTGATAAAAGTTTGTATGGTAGCAACCGCTTCTTTATCCCATAAATTAACAATAGGCATATAAAGTATACTTTCATTGGAACCATATTCTTTTTTCACTTTCTCCACAGGATAGTATCCCTTGATAATGACTTGTTTTTCCATTCCACATTCCTTGATAATAGGCATAATTTCTTTAATGTAAGTCCCTCCTTTGTCTATATTGACAAGGATACGGTCTTTGCAGACATTTAATACCTCCTTTAGGGTGGGAATTGGTTGGCGGGTCTTGATTCCGTTGCCACTGCGTAGGACGAATTTTTTCAGTTCTTCAGTCGTATAATTTTTTATTGTTCCCTTTCCTGTAGAAGTACGGTCAAGAGTTTCATCGTGCATACAAATAAAGTTGCCGTCTTTAGTAGGCTGTATATCAAGTTCTACCATGTCGACTTTCATGGCAATTGCTTTTTCGATACTTTGCAGAGAGTTTTCTGGTGCATTACGCCAGTCTCCTCTATGAGCGATAACAAAGATATATTTCGATTTATTATCATGTAGATTCTTCAACAATTTATCGGTCCTTGTTTGTGCACTGATGGAGAATGCGGTTAATAGGATGAGTAATAAGGAAAAAAGTTTTTTAGTCATGACTTAGTAAGATTCATTAATGATGATGAAAGTAGCCCGGGGTAATGCCCCGGGCATTTATTTATTTGACGGTAATACGTCGGATCAGATAATTAACGGCGCCTGCTACATACATTGTTTTGCAGTCTTTTGTAATTATAATCTCATACGGTTGGTTGAAGGTAGCCTTTAGTCCTTTCCCGTCAGAAAAACCAGATTTTCCAGAACCTGCAATGGTTTCTAACGTACCTTTTGAGTAGTCGCCACTTGCATCAGGAGTCAGTTTGCGGATACAGTTGTATGTATTATCCGAGAGATACAGGCATCCGTCTGAACCGGCAGCCACTCCGAAAGTAGCCCCCACTTTTGCACTAAGCGGATTGCCGGGGTCTCCATCATAATACTCTTGTCCTTTTACCCCATCTCCTGCGATCGTCTTTTGTGTGCCATCCGGGCTGATTTGAATCAACACATATCCATTGGAGGTACCGACAATCATGTTCTTGTTTTTGTCGAATACAATGTAGTTGGGTGATACGTTAAGAGTGGCAAAAGTAGTTTTCGCACCTGAAGGTGTGAATTTATAAACCGCCTTATTATCACGTGCCGATACATATATGTTGTCTTCATCATCAAATGCTACATTCATCGGACTTTTCATACCGGATGCTATGGTTGAAACGGTCATACTGTTAGTTTCTATTTTCCGTAACATACCTTTTCCCTTGTCAATGAAATAATAGTTCCCTTTCGAATCAAATCCACCTTGCCAGATAGCGCTGCTGCCGTCTACTGCTACATCGAGGAGCGAAGTGACCAGGAAGTCCGGAGAGATACGTCGTATATAGTTGTATCCACGTTCTGTAAACCATAAACTGCCATCCGGGGCAAAAGTAATGCCTGTGGGGAGTTTGGTTGTAGCTTCAGTGCCTACTCCATCAGTCATTTCAAACACCCCCTTCTGACCGACAATTGTTTGAACGATATATTCCTGATCCGGTGTTTTCAGATAATTGAGTTCAAGACCTGTCAATTCACCAGAGGGAGATTTGACACGGATGGAATACTTTCCCGGAGCCATTTCAGGCAGTATTATTTTTAATTCGTCTTTGAAGGCTTCTATAACGGTTGCCTGTTGGTCATTGATGAAAACAGCATTTTCTTCCGGTACCGTACTGAAATTACGTCCCAATATTGTAGCTATTTCACCGGAATAAACATTGGTGGGTTTCACAAGTACCAGCCTAAGTTCTGTCACTGACGCTTTGTAATCATTATCATTGCAGGCTGCAAATAATGATAAGAGTGAATACGCGAGCAGTAGTATGTATATCTTTCTCATAGTTTTTTATTTATTTACAGTTATGGAACGAATCAAATGGTTTTGTTCATCAGCGATATATACTTTGTCCGAAACCAGCACGCTGGCAGGGCAATTGAAAGTAGCAGTCAGGGCGGAACCATCTATTTTGCCTTTTGTCCCCGGAATACCAGCTATTGTTTTCAATGTTCCTTTCGTATAGTCGCCTTCTGCATCCGGAGTTAGTGTACGTATGGTATGCATTGTATAATCGGTGATGTAAAGTATCTCATCCGGTCCAAATGCGATACCGAATGTTGCCCCCATGGTTGCCTTGGATAAATCATTCTGTTCACCGTCGGAATAAGTGGCGACAGTGGGTACTACCCCGGTTCCAAATATCGTTTTTAGTGTACCGTCCGTATCAAACATATGTAACTGATAAGTACCGCCGGTACCTACAAAAATTCTTCCCTTCTTATCTACTGCCATGCAATTAGGCCCGGCTTTGAGTGAAGACATATCGTAGTTGGTCACAGCTCCACCGGACGTTATCTTCTTCACGGCCTTGTTATCCCGGTCGGCTATATACATATTCCCGTTTGCGTCAAATGTGATGCTCATTGGACTTTTAAAGGTTGTTTCAGCAGAGAATACAGAACAAGTTCCGTCTTGCGTAACCTTAATGATGTTATTCAATGCTTTATTGGCTACATAATAGATGCCCGAGGGATCAAACTCACCTTGCCAGGGAGCATTAAATGTAACGGTACCGCTTTTGGCGACAGTTGACACATTATATTCCTGATCCATTTTTCTGATGGTGTTATTTCCTCTTTCTGCAATCCAAATATCACCATTGGGCGCAAGAGCCAGTCCTTGCGGGAATTTGAAAGAAGCAGCTGTTCCTTTACCGTCAGTGGAGGTAGTTGCCGAGTTGCCCGCTACGGTTTCAACAGTGTAAGACAAATCTTCGTAAGTGAAACTTAGATTCTCTACTGTTTTATCTGCTACGGTGACTTTGACGGGATACGTACCGGAAGGATTCTCCGGGATAATAATAGAAAGTGTTGTTGCAGTTACCGCTTTTACAGTTGCCGGCTTTCCATTTATAGATACGATATTCTCTTCGATTGTCATACCGAATCCCTCTCCTGAAATCACTATTTCCTCTCCGGCTTTTCCACGTGTAGGAGCTAAAGAAGAGGTTGTCAATGTTACTGTATGGAGATAAGTAAACAGGGGACTTTCGGCTTCTTTGGTACCTACTTTCACCCGGATAGGATAGCTGCCTTCCTCGGTGTCGGGAATAATAATTTTGAGTTGACTTGAAGTTGCTTCTTTAACTTCGGCAACTGCTCCATTGATTGTCACCTGGTTTTCTGATACAACTGTACTGAAACACTGGCCGATCAGTGTTACCAAATCTCCTGCATAGGCGGAAGAAGGCATCACCTGCAATACCGTCAGCTCTGGTGGGGCTTGAGGGGTTGCATAAGTAAATTTGAGTCCTTCTACAGTTTCCCCTTTTACACTTACTTTAATTGAGTAAGTACCTTCCGGATTATCGGGAAGCGCAATTACTAAACGATTTTGGGTTGCATCAGTAATCTCCGCCCTCACTCCGTTGATAAACACCTCGTTATCAGTGATTGTTTCAGAGAAATAAACTCCTGAAATAATAGCGGTACCTCCTGTTGATCCTGCTTTCGGAATAATGGAAATGAGCTTTGGAGGAAGCTGCCGGGAATCAGAAGAGTCCGATTCCGAGCATCCACAGAACAAGTTACAACAAAATAGGATTGATAAAATAAATATTGAGTTCTTCATACTTTCAGAGTTTTAAGGTTCATTGACTGTTACCATCCATGCATTCACAACAGGTCGCTCCTGTCCGTCAGAAGGCCGGTTCCGTATTTGGAATATGTCTGCTATCGGGTGTCGTATAAGCATTTGGGTAGAACCGCCACCATCCAGGTTCACAGCCCAGGAGCATCCCAATGCTTTCATTATCGAACCCATTTCCGGATAAGTAAGTCCGTAAGAGTAGAATTCCACACGTCCGTCAACCACCATGAAGTAGACATGACCGTCATCCGAATATCCAAGACAGGTACGCGGGTCGATACCCGGATAAGTTGCACCGGATATTTCCCCGTCGCGCAGCACGATAACTCCGCTTCCGGTCACTTCTTTGAGGTTGTATTGCATACCCCGATATTCCACAGAATCGGCAATAACCATCTTATTATCTTTTGTCAACGCGATAAAACTTAAAGCTTGTTGAGGAAGTGACTCCTTAAAAATGAATGAGTTTTTTAAGATCACTCCGTTACGGTGAATGGGGCCTCTGATATCCATTGTGCTGACATCCCAAAAATCAGCATTAATCATGGCGGCTACCCGGTGCCACGGACGGTCGGCATAATCTGCCATCTCCGTCAACGTCTGTCGCTGAAAGTTATTGCGTACATCGGCATCATACGGCATACCTACTTCTAATGAAACTCCCGGTTCATTCAAATCAATATCGATTATAAATATATGCGTGGAGCGACTGTCTGCTTTCTGGAAATGGACATCTGTTTCCGTAACTCCCAATGCGACAACAAAGCTGGTATCAGTATATATGCGTGCCACCGTTTCACTGCCTGCTAATAGTTTCTGACCGATTTTTGTCTGCGGGATAAAGTGTACGTCTTCAATTGTATCGTTCGAACAGCTTAAGAAAGCCAGTGGTAATACAAATGACAGAATCTGCATGTATTTTAATAAGTTCATCATTTTCATCGTTTTAGTTAGCCCAATATGAATTTTGATTTAAAAGTTTATTGAGAGACCTCTCTTTCGCAGGAATAGGTAATCTGTTGTACTTACGCTCAAAGCCGAGATCACTTTCCAACCGGTTGAGGCGGACAAGGTCGAACCAGCGGAACCCTTCTGCCAGTAATTCCGTATGTCTTTCATTTAGAATTGCATCTATGAAGTCTTCTTCCGTAGCGGGATGTACAGAAGGAAGGCCGCGGAAGTTCCGAAGTTCATTCAGACGGGACAGTCCCTTGGAAAGTCCTTGTGCTTCGGCACTAATTAGATACATTTCTCCAAGGCGGGTAATAATGATCGGATCAGTGGTAACCTCTCCGCCGGGATATTTATTTATGACTTCATTTGTTTCCTGCATATCGATGGATATGGCAGTACGTTTATCGTCCGGTTCAAACATATTCATCACTTTCGTAGTCGGTGCATACGTATAACTACCTCCATTGGCGGAAGCCCGTGAATAGAGGGAAGCACTTAAATTTACGCTCGATTCATTGAGCAGATTTACAAATGAGAATATCTCTTCGCGATTTGCTTTTCCACGGAAGATCTGGTCGAAGTCGGCAAGTGAAAAATTGGTATCACCTATCACTTCCTCGGCAAGTTTGGCAGCTTCAGTCAGTTTGCCTTGTGCAAGTTTGGTTCTTGCCATTAAAGCCTTTGCAGCCTGTTTGGAGACGTAATACTTGTCGGAGAAAGTTGGAGCGTAATCTATAGCCACCTGAAAATTCTTTTCTACAAAGCTCCATCCTTCTTCTTCTGTAGATGCTGCGATATCGCCCGAAAAAGGAGCTTCGAGAATGGGTACCTCTCCATAGCGGCTAACCAGGTGATAGTAAATCAGACCACGAAAGAAGCTGGCTACTCCCAATATCTCGTTTCGTGACTGGCTGGCTGCTAATTTGTCAAGTGCGACAATCAGTGAATTCACTTGGTAGAGAGCCGTATAAAATCCATCCCACGGTCCACTGACGAAGCCGCTTTCGGGGGTGACAAGGTCTTTCACTAGCAATACCGGGTCTTTCAATCCTGTGGCCCCGCCACGGACGAGATCTCCGCCGACAATGTCTTGTGTGAGATAGCCGTTGACTGTCGGCTTGTTCTGTATATAAAAGTAAAGCCCGGTAAGCAGTAATTGAGCATCCTCTTCTGTGAGGTTATCGCTGGATACTGCATTATGCGGATATTGGTCCATTTCGTTGCAACTAGTGGCAAATACCAATAATACTGTTAATAACGATATAATAAAATTCTTCATATCTGTTAGAATTTAAGATTGACACCTATTGTAAACGTACGTGGTTGGGACGGATAGAGATAATCATATCCCATGTTGGTTGCAGAGAGGCTTACATTTACTTCCGGGTCCAGATACGGCCACTTCGTCAGGACGAAGAGGTTGTCTGCCTGGAAATATATGCGGAGATTATCAATATGTAGCCGGTTAATCCAACTCTTTGGGAGAGTATATCCGATTGAAGCTGTACGGCAGCGGATATAAGATGCATCATGTAACATTCGGGTATTGACAAATTTGGTCGAGTTCCATGTATAACCGTAAATGGCGCGCGGATTCTTGTTTGTACTACCCGGTCCGGTCCAACGGGATTCTGCTGACGATTTCAGGATCGGCCATGTGCCGTTGCCCATTCGTAAACCTCCGGTCCACAGTTCATAAAGCTTGTTGTCAGATGAGAATGTAAAGAACATGCTCAAATCAAAACCTTTGTACTTGAATGTATTATTGAAACCACCGGTGAATTTCGGATTAGCGGAGCCGACAAACTGCTTGTCGTTTTCGTCTATGACATCATTACCATCTACATCTTCGTAAATACAGTCGCCCGCTCTTACTCCTTGGTCGTAAATCTTGGCGGGAATCTCATCATCCGATTGATAGATACCTTTCCATTTAATCATATAAAAAGAACCTATCGGTTCGCCGACTTTGAGGGCATGCATAGAACTAGTTGTCAATATCTCGTTATTATCGAGAAGAGCGGTCAGTTTGTTTCTGATAAAGGAGATGTTGAAATCCGAATGCCATGAGAACGAGCCTTTGCCAAGGTTGGCTCCCAGTGTAAATTCAAGTCCTTTATTACGCATTGATCCGATATTGCATACCTGACTAGTATAACCTGACGTAGCGGGAGTCGGTTTCTGGTAAAGTAAATCCTTGGTATCTTTGATGAATGCATCTGCTGTGAATGTGATTGCACCTCTGAAAAAAGAAAGATCCACTCCGATGTCACCTTGTTGGGCTTTTTCCCATTTAAGGTCGCGGTTACCTGCAGTAGTCAGTCCTAAGCCATTCTCACCATTATAGTTGTACCCTCCACCGGCTAATGCTTGATAGGCATAGGAACCGATTCCTCCCTGATTTCCGGTGCAACCCCAGCTTGCGCGGAGCTTTACATCGGTTTGTGGAAATTTCCACCAGGATTCTTCTCCGAGATTCCAACCCGCACTGACAGATGGAAAATATCCGTAGCGATTGTTGGATATAAATTTGGAAGAACCATCAGCGCGCATTGTTCCTGTTAGTAAATAGCGGTTCTTGTAGTTCAGACTTAAACGGCCGAAGAATGACTGTAACAAGAATGAAGAAAGTCCTGTACTTACATCTGAAAACTCGGCGGCAACAGAGTTGACATCAAAAGAAGGAGAGGGGAATCCAATACCCGTTTGGGCAGCCGAAGAAGTTACGTCCTTTTGTATGGAGTGTCCCAGCATCACGTCCAGAGAGAAATCTTCTGCAAAAGAGTGCTTATAAGTGAGGACATTTTCCCATAACGTACTCGCATAGGATTTCCGTCCGTCAATCAGTTTTCCCACTTTATTGCCATAAGGGTGGTCAGCACTGTAATAAATATGCTCTTCCGTATAATTGAAATCTTCTCCGAGTGTAGTTTTGAAGTTTAAGTCTTTCGTAATGTTGAACAGCATATAGAGTGACCCCAAGGCACGATAGTTGTCGATATATACATCTTCTTCGTTAAGTGCCTGTATCGGGTTATGGTTGGCCAGTTCCTGTCCTCCGACAGCATATTCCCCATCGGGACGATAAGGAGAATCCCAAGGGCGTTGTTCGATGGCACGGGTGATAACACTGGTTCCTATGTTATAACCGGTAGGGACACGGTTATTGCGCGAATAACTTAAATTCAGGGAAGTTCCTACTTTGAGCCACTTTTTGATTTCTGTGTCCAGATTAACCTTCAGATTGTAACGTTTAAGCAGATTATTGATAATCACACCTTCGTTGTGTTTGTAATTGGCGGACAGATAATAGTTCGTTTTGTCCGTTCCGCCTGACACAGACGCGGTAGTCGTGTAGGTAACAGCCGTACGGAGCACCAGATCAAGCCAGTTTGTCTGCGCCTTTCCCGGTGCGGGGTTATCGATACGTGCCTGGGTACTGTTGGTTTGCAGGTTATAGTTGTCGATAGCTTCATTCAGCACTTCCAGAAACAGATCAGTGTCGGCCATGTCCAGTTTGTCTGTTCTGGTCAAATTGGAGAAACTGACATTCGTGTCAATACTCACTTTCGCCTGTCCTTTGCTTCCTTTTTTGGTTGTTATCAAGATAACGCCATTCGTCGCACGCGAGCCGTAAATAGCAGCAGAAGCCGCATCTTTTAAAATCTGTATGGATTCCACATCGGAAGGATTGAAATCATTCAGACCATTCATCGATTGTGCACCCCAAGCACCGGTATCTCCTGACGTATTGTTGATTGGTACTCCGTCGATTACATACAACGGTTCGTTACCTGCGGTAATTGAACCGATTCCACGAATGCTCACCCGGTTTTTACTTCCCGGCACACCGGATGCTGACGTAATATTCACTCCGGATACGCGTCCCTGTAACAATTCGTCGACACCTAGCACTTGGCGGACATTGACTTCTCCCGGTTTGTAAGTTCCAATGGAAGACGTGACATCTCGTTTGGTTTTGGAACCATATCCGATGACGATTACTTCATCCATGACGTGTGCATCCTCTTCCAATGCTATCCTGACTGTTGGTGAGGCACCGATACGGACAGATTTCTTTTTGTATCCGATGTAGGATATATCCAGCGGTTTGGATGGGTCTGCCGTAACGGTGAAGTTTCCGTCAACATCTGTAATTGTTCCGATTCCACCTTCCTGTATGACATTGGCTCCGATAATCGGCTCACCTCTTCCGTCTGTTACGGTACCTTTGATCGTTTTCTTTTCGCTTTTTTTCTGTTGCTGTACTTCTTTTTTCACTAATACAATAGTGTTGTTATTAAGCGAATAAGAAACATTCAAAGGAGTGAACACTTGCGACAGGACCTGGTCGAGAGGCTTGTTTTTACAATTGACGGTCACTTTCGCCTGGTCGTTGAGGACATTGTTCCGATAAACGAATGTATACCGGGTTTGCTTCTCGATCTCCTTTATAAATGTTTTCACCGTACCATTATTGATGTTTACCGACACATTTCCTTTTTGTGCCGATACTCCTGCGGGTAATAAAACTAACGCAACAAGTAAAATGGTAAAGTTTCTAAAAATAAGGAGATTCTGCCTCCTCTTTCTAAAGGAAAAAATTAACTTTGTGTAATTCATAGTTGATACTATTTTTCATGTTTAATGGATTAATTTTATCGACTTACATACAACCAAAGGATTGGGCGATTCTTTGGTTGTTTCTTTATATAATTACTAACTGTTCTTCATAGGCTCCTTTCTTTCAGATGGTTAATAAATAGTGATTTTATCTTTATGTATCTCGTATTTGAACTTATATTGCAGGCTCAATGAATGAATCACATTCTGTATGTTTTCGTGGCGGAAAGAGCCGGATAATAAATCCTGTCCGATTTGGGGGCATCTTAGCTCGATCTCTACTCCATACCATCTCTCTATCTCCTCAATGACATCTATCAAAGGTTCGGAGTCGAATATCAAATAGTCGTCGCACCAGCCGGTTTCCACATGAACGTCAGCTTGGGTTATTTTGAGTGCATTGTTGATACTGGAGTAGGTCGCTTTCTCGCCGGGAGTAAGAATATACTCTTGTGGAAGGGAGCCGCCTGATATTTTAATCTGTCCGGTGAGCAGGGATGTTTCAACAACGCCTTTTTTATAAGTATTTACATTGAAACTAGTTCCTACTACCTCGATTTGCAGGCCGTTGGCTATCACTCTGAAAGGACAGTCGGGATTCTTTGCCACATCAAAAAAGGCTTCTCCCGACAGTTGTACCAATCGTTGTTTGGAGCTGTTTACATCGTACGTGATAGTGGTGGCACCATTCAGTTGCACTTTTGTTCCATCTGGTAATATGATTTCCGATTTACTGCCCGATTTTACATTGGCAGTTATCATTTGTTGTGTTTCCGGGGTATTCAATAAAGAATAAACGCTGAGAGAAGAAGTCACAAGCAGGGCGATTACAGCAGCATATTTGGTAATCTGTATCCAACGCCGTCTCCAGATAATCTGATGCATTTCTTTTCGTATCTGTTTTTTCATCATGGGAGGCATCCCGATTTCCGTCGTAGCATCCTTTTCCATATCTATCATGACATTCCAGAGTTCCTCATCCGGAATGTGATTGAGTTCTTCCTTGAACTGCCCGAAGTCTGTAGGAGAAACTCCTTTTTCAAGGTACTGACGGTATAAATCTTTAAATAGTGCTTTCATATTTATGGGTGTTTCTATTGGTTATACGTGAATGAAATAGGGGAGTACTATGATTTCTTTATGTTCTATAACATAAAATTAGGAAATGTGAAATAACCTGTTAGGTGGTATCTTGACTTGATGGGATAAAGAAACTACTTCTGACAGCCGTTATAAAGAATACTATTACAGGAAGAAAATAAAGAGAATATTATATTTCATCATTTCGCTGCGAAGAATCTTCAGGGCGGAAGTCAGATAGTTTTTCACCGTTTGTTCGGAGAGATCCAGTTGTTCGGCTATTTGCTTGATGGGGATATGTTTCTCCCTGCTTAATTCATAAATCTCGTGTTCCCGTTGTGACAGAACTTTCTTCGATTGTTGAAGTTGTTGCAGGAATTCGTCGTACAATAAGATGTCTTCCGGCGATACGTCAGTTGCCTGGTTCTCGCAGTACTCCATAAAATCCTCGAATTGCAGTTCGTTGACCTGTTTGCGGAAATAATCGATTACCTGATGTTTGGCGATGGTGAAGATGAAAGCCTGCAGATTGCCGAAGCTATTCAACTGGTTACGGTTATCCCACAGGCGTAAAAAGGTATCCTGAACAATATCCTGTGTCAGGGAACGATTTTTTAGTTGTTTAAGAACAAAGCTGTAAAGTCGGTCGGCATAGGCTTCATAAATCTGTGTAAAAGCCTGGTAGGAGCCGTTGCGTAGTTCTTTTATGCACTGTATTTCGTCTATTTTCATCCTTTTTGCAATAGAAGTAGGTCGGGCAAATGTACTGAAATAATTTAGAAATAGACAAATCTATGTGAATAAATAAAGAGAAACCGATGTCCGGTAGTTGGCAGATGAATTTTATTTTGCAATCATATTACAATCATATATTGAGCTTTATTGTACCGTCTCTTGCTTTCCGCTAATTAATTTTGTATCTTTACTGTTTTTTACCCTTGCAAAGATAGGTGGTCACCTTATGCAGTGATAAATATCACCTTATAAGGTGACATTAAGCTGTTTACAAAGTGACTATTGTCCCGTTACAACCGGACAACTACCCGAGTGCATAAACAATGATAAATCTCTGCACTGAAAAGTCTTAAATATAACAATAAGATTATGGCCTTTTACAATTTAAAGAAGAAACCTGCCTTGACTACTAAGGAAGGAGAAACGGAAACAATGTATGCCGACATTGTCTACAGTGGAACGATTCCGGCAGAACGATTGATCCGTGGTGTTGCTAAGAGAACCGGATTTAAAGAAGGAGTGATAGAAGGTATCCTGATGGAACTGAAAGACGATGTATTGCAATATCTGGGTGAAGGATACCGCGTCGAATTGGGAGAGTTCGGTTTCTTTTCAGCCAAAGTGAAAGCTTCCCGATTGGTAGCAAATAAGAATGATCTTCGTTCTGAATCCGTAGCTTTCAACGGGGTGAATTTCCGTGCTTCCAAGAGTATGCGTGTAGGTATTCGCGGAGATTTGGAGCGTAGAAAGTGTGTTGATTTCAACACTTCGCGTAAGTGGGACAGAGACAATCTGAAGAAACTTGTCCTGCAATATATCGGAGAGCATGGTTTCATCACAAGAACTACTTATACGCAACTTACCGGGCGTTTGAAGAATACTGCATTGGACGATCTTAAATCTTTTGCAGTCGAAGGCATTATCAAGCGGGAGGGACGGGGTAATCAGATGCATTTTATAGCACCGCCACGAAAGGAACCGGATGGCGAGTAGTGAACTCTGATTGGATATGTTTAACTTGCGTTCGTATGTTTAAAACATACTGTTATCGTCCATCATTAAATGATATTATGGCTAGAAATTTGTATCTTAGCGCCCATGTTGGGTTGCTAATCCGGTAACCGTGTATGTTTGTTTTTATAATACTTCTAAAATAAAAAAACGATGTTTCAGAAACTTGTAGCTATAGAGCCGGTCAGTCTGGTTCCGTCGGCCGAAAAAACGTTGTATTCATTTGCCGGTCAGGTGGTGATGTATCCTGATATACCTGCGAATGATGATGAAATCATTGCCCGTATCGGAGATGCTGATGCGGTGCTTTTGAGTTATACCTCCCGTATCAACCGGTATGTACTCGAGTGTTGTCCGAATGTGAAATACATTGGAATGTGTTGTTCACTCTATTCTCCCGAAAGTGCCAATGTCGATATTCGCTATGCTAATGAACGGGGTATCACGGTGACAGGTATTCGGGATTATGGTGACGAGGGAGTAGTGGAATATGTAGTCAGTGAGTTGGTGCGCTGTTTGCACGGCTTTGGGCAGGAATCGTGGGAGGAGTTGCCTCGTGAGATCACCGGATTGAAAGTCGGAATAGTCGGACTGGGTAAGTCGGGCGGCATGATAGCGGACGCTTTGAAGTTCTTTGGTGCTGATATTTCATATTATGCCCGCAGTGAGAAAGAAGCAGCTACTGCCAAAGGATATCGCTTTTTGTCATTGGGGAAACTCCTTGCAGAGAGTGAAGTCATTTGTTGTTGCCTTAATAAAAATACGATTCTGTTGCACGAAGAGGAATTTAAGCAGATGGGTAACCGGAAGATCTTATTCAATACCGGTTTGTCGCCGGCATGGGATGAGGCTGCTTTTACTGAATGGCTGGAAGGTGATAACCTTTGCTTTTGTGACACGATAGGTGCATTGGGGGGTGAGCAACTTCTCGATCATCCGCATGTACGTTGTATGCAGGTGTCTACTGGCCGCACGCGTCAGGCGTTTGACCGCCTGAGCACAAAAGTGTTGGCCAATCTGTCAGAATACAATGGGTGAAGCGATATTAATCAGGGTGCTCACTACTGACCACCCTGCAATATCCGATGTGGCACTATAAATGTCTACTACGGCATGCACCTGGTCGTTTTTGATTTCTACTCTTTGCGTATCTCCCACAAATCCGGGAGTAGACTGTATGGATACCTGCATGTTCTCCGGACCGACAGAAGCTCGTGAGGCGGCAACTGTAACATTCACTTTGGTTGGAAAGAGGCGAATAGCTTCCGCAGCACTACCGGAGAAAACAGTACGTTGCTCCGTTTGCAAGGAATCATCATAAACGGGAGTTCCTTTGAGTCCATTAGGACCTTTTTCATTGAAGAAGCGGGCCGTCGTATTTCCCATCAGAGAGGCAGTTCTTAAAACATCGAATCCACCGGTAGCTCCGGATGCAATATAGACCCGTGTACCATTTGCTCTGGCGGTTTCTGTCACTTCCTGATAGAATGTCTCGTCTGCCAAAGCACCGATAGACAAGGTAATGACAGAGGTTCCGTTTCTCAATGCCGGCAAAGCCAATTCCCGCATAGCGGCAGGAGAGGCCGATTCCACCAGATAATCTGGTTTTAATGCCAATAACTCTTCCAATGTGGCGCAAGCAATGCAAGGCTTGCCATGTTGCTGCATTTTATGAACGATGTGCGCTGCTTTTGAAGCTGTACGCGAATAGACACCTACCAAGTCATAATCTGGTAATAAGCCTTTGACAACTGCATCCGCAACGATTTCTGCAAGTCGTCCACATCCTACAATGACTAACTTTTTCATGCAACAAAGATAATACTTTTATTGGTAAGAGCTTCGGTTGGTAATATGGTATTTATTTTCATCAGGTATGTATCCGGGAATGGATTTGTCTGATAGAGTAAGACTCATTTTTATTAATGATAATGTAACACATACCCTGTCTGGCTCCTGTTTTTTCCTTATAATAGACTGTTTGTTCCTTTAATTTATGAACTATTTATAGTTAGGTTACAAAGATTTTCTATACATTTGTCCGGTTAATCTCTATCATCTCATACTCACTAAAGTCTATCCGCCTAATGAAAAAGAACTGTCTACTCTGCTTTTTGCTCTTCTTTTCCTGCCATTCAGCTTTTGCTGGTGAAAGCTTGGATTCATTGTTGAATGTGCTTGATAAAACGATTAAGGAAGCCGATACTTATGTGCAAATTAAAGAGAACAAACTCCATGAGCTGAAAAAAAAAGCACGAAAGACATCTCCCTTTTCTGTAGAACGCTATAATTTGAATAATGATATTTATCTTGAATATAAAGCATATAGTTCCGATTCCGCACTCCATTATCTGAATGAAAATATGCTGTTGGCCCGCCAATTGAATGACAAAGAGAGGGAACTTAAAATTCAATTGGAGCTATCCTATCTGTTATCCTCCATTGGAATGTATATGGAAGCAGCAGATATACTTAACTTGATTGATCGTCAGACACTGCCATCGTCTCTTTTGGGATATTACTATACTTGCTACGAGCATGTATATTTCGAAGCAGGAGCGGCACAACCCCGTTATAAGATGTTTGCTTCCCGTTATGCTAAATTGAGCCATGCATACCGTGATTCCATGCAGGTTACTTTAGATCCATCTTCGGCTACATATCTGTGGTTGCGTGAGACGCAACTAAGAGAAGCCGGAAAATATGATGAGGCTCTTGAGTTCAGTGACCGTCGGCTTGCGGAGGCTTCTTTTGGTACCCCTCAATATGCATTAGTGGCCTATCAGCGTTTCCGCCTTTTTGAGAGCATGGGCAAGAAAGACGAGCATTTGTATTATTTGGTACTTTCAGCTATATCAGATGTACGTTCCGCCATTAAGGAGCAATCTTCTTTAATGGTACTGGCACAGGAACTGAATAGCAAAGGAGATTTGAAACGTGCCTATGACTATATCAATTTCTCATGGGAAATATCACAATTCTATAAAACGCGGTTGCGGAGCTGGATGAATATCACTCCGCTTTCCATGATTAACGGGAATTATCAGGATATTATCAAGCAACAGAATCGGGAATTACTGATCTATATTACGTGCGTAGCCTTGTTGGCGTTGTTATTGGTGATTGCATTAATCTATATCTACCGACAGATGAAGGCCCTTTCCATCGCCAAAAAAGGACTGCAGGAAGTAAACGAACGGCTCTTCTCGTTAAATGAAGAACTCGAGGAAGTGAACTGTCATCTTCGTTCTACCAATCTGGAACTTTCCGAGTCCAATCTTATTAAAGAAGCCTATATTGCCCGTTTCTTCAAATTGTGCTCTGTATATGTAGACCGTTTGCAAGCGTACAGAAAGTTGGTAAATAAGAAACTGCAACGCGGACAAGTGGCAGAATTACTCAAAATGACACATCTTAGTAATGACATTGTAACCGTTGAAGTACAAGAATTATATGCGAACTTTGATTCCGCTTTCCTGCATCTCTTTCCTAATTTCGTGGAATCTCTTAATGCCTTATTATTACCGGAAGAACAAATCGTATTGAAACCGGATGAATTACTGAACACCGAACTGCGTATTTTTGCTTTGATACGTTTAGGAATAAAAGACAGTTCTCAGATTGCAGAACTTCTGCATTACTCGGTGAATACGATCTATAATTATCGTTCAAGAGTGAAGACCAAAGCACGTGTTTCACGAGATGATTTTGAAGATTTGGTGGCAAAAATCCGTTAATAAAATCTGTGCCGAATCTACCTTTTAATGTGAGCTTGTTAAGTCTTAATGTGTTTATTATCAGGTAGTTATTTCTTTGAGTGGATTGTATATTTCCACTTATATTCCCTTTGCTATTTTTTATCGGGGCATTTCCCTCTATTTTTGTCATAACCGAACGGAACGAACTGATTCCGTCTTCGGGAGTTCCTTTTTTTATTAACTAACCTTTATAGAAATACAAATGAAAAATGAATTATTGCATTTTTTTGTTCCGGAAAAAGGAAGAAGAACAAAACGCCAGCCTATAAGCTGGTTATGCTGTTGGGCTATTCTACTGGGAATGGTTTGCAACGCTTGCTCTGACGACGATCCTGTGAAAAAGAATCCTTACCTGCAAGTAAGTACTCGTGCCATGCTGAAAGAGGTGGTAGAGGTCAAATTCAACAACATTGATGGAAATACCGATATTACTGTCGATTTTGGTGACGGGACGGTCAAGGAGGGGAAAGCTGCCACCCCTATCACTTATGCCTATACCCAAAGTGGTGACTACACGTTACACGTTACGGCAGGTCAGTATGAGGTGCAGAAGAGAATCCGTATCTATAATCTGTTGTCGTTGACGGAGGCGATGAAGCAATTCAGAGAGCCGGACAATAAAAAAGTATGGGTTATGACACACCGGGCACATACGTCCGACAGGACTGTTCCCGAGAATTCTGTTTCTTCCGTAGAGGATGCCATTGATTCAGGAGCTGAAGTGATCGAGTGCGATACTCATGTGACAAGTGACGGAGTGGTAGTGGTTTGCCATGACCAGACGATCAATGCTACAACAAATGGTACGGGTGACATTACGAAAATGACCTATGCGGAAATACAGAAGTACAACCTGAAAGACCGGAATGGCCGGGTGACCGATGAAAAGATGCCTACTCTGGAAGAGTTTCTGAAAGCAGGACGCGGTAGAATCTATTACAATCTTGACTACTCTCCGCGTACAGCTACTTCGCAACAAGTGGTGGATATCGTGATGAAACTGGATATGATGGAATCTGTATTCTTCTACTGTAACAGTGCGCAGAAAGCGGAAGAAGTATTGGGTATTACTCCCAAGGCACATGTGTATACATGGACAGGAAGTCATAAACCGATGATAGGATTACCGGGTAACTACTTCGTGCAATACAGCTACCTGACGAATGGGAAAAGCACTCCTTTGGGAAGTTCAATCAATGATGGAATGCTTGCTACGGTGAATATGCTTCCTGCCAGTGGCAGTAGTGTGTCCGAATGGACGTTGAACGAGACTTATCTGGACGAACTCTTGCAAATCTATCCGATGGTATGTATGATACAAACGGATTTACCGGACTTGTTGATTCCGGCATTACAGGCAAGAGGGCTTCGTTAACTTTATCATCTAATATAAAAATCATCTATTTATGAGAAATATTTATTGTAGAACGTGTACCTGTCTGTTAGGTATATTGCTGATGCTGTTTTCCGGCATCCAGGCAAGAGGAGCTTCCTGGGAAGTGCAGCAGGAACGTAAAATATCCGGTACGGTGATCGATGAAAAGGGGGAACCTGTCATCGGAGCTTCGGTGGTAGTTATAGAGACAAAACAAGGCACCATTACCAATATCGACGGTAAATTCCAGGTGAATACCCCGCAGAACGGACATTTAAAAGTCTCTTATATCGGTTATGAAACACAAGAAGTGGCTGTCAAAGACCGGCAATTACTGAAAATCGTGTTGAAAGAAGAATCCACTGCTTTGAATGAAGTGGTAGTGGTGGGTTATGGTACGATGAAACGGAAAGAAATGACCTCGGCTATTTCGCATGTCGGTGCGAAAGACCTGAATCAAATCTCCAGTCTTGATGCTTCCATGCTGTTGCAGGGAAAAGTATCCAGTGTGTCTGTTTCCAATACGGCTTTGGCCGATCCGAACAGTACGGGAAGTATCCAGATTCGTGGTATATCTTCGCGTAATGCCGGGCTGGGTCCGTTGATTGTTGTAGACGGAGTGCCGGGAGGGGATATGACAAATATCAATCCTGCCGATATTGAATCGATCGATGTGTTGAAAGACGGTGCCGCTTCCGCTATTTATGGTACACGCGGTAGCAATGGTGTAATCCTTGTGAATCTGAAAAAAGGAACCCGTGACGGGGAAGTGCATACTACTTACAGTGCTGCTGTCACTTTCAATAAAGCAAAGAAAGAGCTGGACATCATGAATGCGGAGGAATATCGTGCTTATCGTACGGTGTCTAATCCACTTTCCGATATGGGAGCTAGTACAGACTGGTTTGATGCCGTTACCCGTTTGGGAGTGACACACATGCACACGTTAACCTTCTCCGGAGGTAATGCGAGGACCAATTATCGTGTGACAGCTGATTATCGTAAAGCGCAGGGAATCGACTTGCGTTCCGACCGTCGGGAATATGGTGCACGTGCCACTATCAGTCACACAACGAAAGATGGCCTGTTTACGTTTGCTGCCAACATGACTCCCCGTGTCATCGACCGGAACAAATCAGCCAGTGTGTATGGTAGCGTTATTAAGAATAATCCGACGATGCCGGTTTATGATCCCGAATCAGCTAATGGGTACTATCGTTTTCCGTCCGGAGGAGATAGCTCGAATATTGTTGAACAATTGAACGAGGAAGAAAATGGTACGGAGATTAAATTGCTGGAATGGAATGCTACTGCTGCCGTTAATTTGCTGCCGTTGTTTAATCCTACAAATCCGAACATGGTCTTGAAATCACAGGTTACCATTTCCCAGTATCAGGTGGATAAGTTCAACGGATGGTTCACACCATCTACTTACGGTCCTAATGTGAATTCGGGCGTTACAGGAAAAGCAAGCCGTGATTTTGATAAAAGTACTAATAACAATCTGGAATGGGTGACTAACTTCTCTACACGTATTAAGGATCACCAAATCCGTACAATGGTGGGTTATAGTTATAATTACGGTGTAAGTTCGGGAATGGGAGCCGAGAACTGGGATTTCTCTTCCGATGGATTGACGTATAATAATCTGGGCTCCGGTCTGGAAGCAGCCAAAGAAGGGAAAACCATGATGAGTTCTTATAAGAATGACCATAAACTAATCAGTTTCTTCGGACGTGTCAATTATGACTGGAAAGAGCGCTACCTGTTTACTTTCTCTTTACGTCACGAGGGCTCTTCCCGTTTCGGTGAGAATCATAAATGGGGTAATTTCCCGGCTGTGTCTGTCGGCTGGCGTATCTCGGATGAAAAATTTATGAAAGGACTTTCATGGATTGACGATTTGAAAGTGCGTTATGACTATGGTGTAACCGGTAATCAGGAAATAGGTAACTACCAGTCTTTGGCTACTTATAAGGCTTATGGCTGGTATCAGTATGGGGGTAACAACTTCCATGTTTGGGGACCGAGTAAGAATGTCAATTCGGAACTTCGTTGGGAGAAGGGACACAACCAGAACATCGGTTTGGACTTCTCGCTTTTCAAACACAAAGTGACCGGTTCATTTAACTATTTCCACCGTAAACAAAGCGATTTGCTCGGTAGCTATTCCGTATCGGTTCCGCCCAATTTGTTCTCTACCATCTATGCCAATGTAGGTACATTGCGCAATACCGGTTTCGAGCTTGATATAACTGTCAATGCTGTTCGGACAAAAGACTTTACTTATAGTTTCACATTAGTAGGTGCTACCAATAATAACAAGTTTGTCAGTTTCTCCAATGATGTGTACAAGGGACAGAAATATTACTCCACCTGTAACATGGCAAACCCCAATAATCCGGGATATTTGCAGCGGATTGAAGAGGGAGAGCGTATCGGTAACTACTTCACATACCGTTATGCGGGAGTGGATAAAAAGGGTGACTGGTTGATTTATGACAAGAAGGGAAATGTAATCCCTGTATCCCAGGGTACGGAAGAAGACAAAGCAGTGACCGGAAACGGTTTGCCGAAATTCACCGGTTCTATGACGCATAATTTCACTTATAAGAACTTCGATTTGACTGTTGCTCTTCGCGGTGCTGCCGGATTTGACATTTTTAACGTGCACGATTTCTATTTCGGATTACAGAGTATGAGTACCAATCAGTTGACCACCGCTTATTCGAAGAATGCACATATCACAACAGGTAAGAATGTGATTACCGACTATTTCATCGAGCCGGGTGATTACCTGAAGATAGACAACATTACTTTAGGATATACAATGAACCTGAATAAGAAGTACATCGAAAAGATACGCTTGTTCGGTACAGCTAACAATCTTTATACGTTTACGAAATTTACAGGTGTAGATCCTTCTACATACGAAGTGAATGGACTGACACCGGGTACTTTCGGAGGAGGATACAACTATTATCCATCTGCTTTCCAGTTTATTTTAGGTTTACAAGTAAGTTTTTAAAAGAAAAACAATTATGAGAATAACAAAATATATTATAGGATTGGGTATGATGGCAGGTACAGTGTTAGGCCTACCGTCTTGTACTGATCTGTCGGAAACGGTGTATGACCAGGTGATGTCCAAGAACTATTATAACACGAAACAGGATGTTATCAATGCTGTCTTCCGTCCTTTTGAACACATGTACTGCTGTATCTGGATACGTCATGAGAATGAAGAACTACCGGCGGACCAGCTGATTACTCCTACTCGTGGTACTTGGTGGTACGATGGAGGACTGTGGGAAATGTATCATCGTCATCAATATGACGATATTAATCAAGGGGACTGGTTGAGTGAATGGGACAACTTTTATGTAGGCATTGGTCAATGCAATATGGTATTGGATGACTTGGCACAGTTGAACCCGTCTAATTTTGGTTTAAGCGACAGTGAATTTGAAAGTTTTAAAGCGCAGCTACGTTGTATGCGTGCCTGGGGCTATCTTCGTCTGTTGAATACACATCGCAACTGCATTCTAACGACCACGTCGGATCAGGCAGTGAACGAACTGCCGGAAAACCGGAAACAAGTTTCTCCGCAGGTGATGTTCGATTTCATCGAGAGTGAATTGAAAGACTACTGTCTGACAGCTTTACCTTCCAAGAGTGGACAATCTGGAAATGGTAGCCAGCAGGGACAGTTCACGAAAGCTGCTGCGGCATCCTTATTGGTGCGTCTCTATCTGAATGCAGAGGTATGGATCGGCCAGGCTAAATGGCAGGAGTGCATTGATATGTGTAAACGTATCATAGGAGGAGAGTTCGGATATTATGCGATTGCGGATAACTGGTATGAACCTTTCGACTGGAACAATGAAATGTGTAATGAGGTGATCTTCGGTTTTCCTGGTTCTTATGGGCTGACCAGCTGGCATCTGCAAAATGACAGAAGGACAGTTTACGGACGTGGTTTACCTTATGGTAGTGCGTATTACCTGAAAATAGAAGGAAACGGTGAACGGAATCCGAAATACGCGCTTTCACCGAGCTATGACAATCAACAGCCACGAGAACTGTTCGACTATGGATTAGGAATGGTTACCCAAAAGTTTGCTAAATATCAGGGGGACATACGTTATAAGCAATATGTGAACACTGGTAACAATACTCGCGAAGGTATGTTCTTCCTCGAAGGTAAGATTGCCAACTCCGCTGTCAGCGGAGGATATGCCAAGAATCCGGATAATCAATATGTGATTTATTTACGTGATCAGGTCGGACGATTCGAAGGGAATGCAGAGTCTGGTTATATCTCCAATCCGGCTTATAAGGAATCTAAATTGGGTAATGGGGACTTCAACTCTGGACTTTACTGCGTGAAATATCCTTTCTATCCGTTTACCGGAGGTTATTATATTGAGTCTGACTATACAGAGATTCGTTTGGCAGAGATTATTTATTCTCAAGCTGAAGCTCTTCTTCGCCTCGGACAGGCGGGTGAGGCTGGTAAATTGCTGAACAGCGTGCGTAAGCGCAACTATGAAAACTTTACAGCGAATATCGCTTACCAGCCGGAAGGGAACGTGGTGCTCGATCTGAAAGAAATGCTAGATGAGTGGGGACGGGAGTTTCTGGCGGAAAGCCGTCGTCGTACAGATTTGATTCGTTTCGGCAGGTATCAGGAGGCATGGTGGGACAAACCAAGGGATGCAGACAATCATTATGAGCTGTTCCCCTTGTCGCAGACACAGCTGGAACAGAATGAATATCTGAAACAGAATCCCGGTTATCCGGATATTTCCCGGTGAAATCGGTGAATTTGCGATTATTCTTATCTAATGTACAAGTTAAAAAAGAAAGAAAATGAAAAATAGATTATTCATAATATCGAAGATATGTATGCTGGCTTTCATGATTCTGTTGGCACAGGGATGCCAGGAAGATTATGAGATGATAGACCCACCTATGATGACGGATTACGATGACGATCTGGACGAAGAAGTGATTATGCAGAAAGGATTGGAGAGTTACTTTGTGACTCAATTCGGTGAAGGTGAGATGGATGGCAGTTCTTGGGAACAGGCACTGGATGCGGCTGGCTTCCGTAAGTTGTTGAGCGGTTCAATCGATCTCTCCAAGAGTACGATTTATATGAGTCAGGGGAAATATATAATGTCCGAAGAGAGTGGGCTTGGTGTAATCGTTCGCAAGGATGTCAAAGCGATTAAGGGCGGATATAGTCAGTTTAGTGAAGGGACGGATGTTTCGGCACGTGATATAGATGCGTATGTGACAGTCATCAGTGGTGATGTGAACGGAAATAAGCAGGCGGATGCCGGTGATTGTGGTTTGTTGCTTGTCAAGAAAGGGTATATAGCTATTGAAGGGGTTACTTTTCAGTATGGATATGTATCTGAAGCAGATGCCAGTGCTACCGAATGTGGTAGTGGAATTTATGTGAGTGGCAGTGCCAGTGATACTTCTATTGAGTTGACCGATTGCGTGATTAGAGATTGTAAGTCGGGAGTAACGACTTCTGCCAAGCAGGGTGGTCCGGCTGTTTTTGTCTTGTCGGGACAGGTACGTTTGAATAAGGTAAGCTTGTTGGACAATACGGCTGCAGGTCGTGGAGGAGCTGTTCGTTGTAGTAGCAAGACGGCGGTGGTATTTATGAATGGCTGTCTGCTGAAAGGTAATTCTCATAACGGTTCGTGGGGAAATGGTATTCAGATGTCGGAAGGACATATTTGTATAAACAATACCACGCTGATAGAGAATATGGGGACAGGTGCCGCTTTGAATGGAGGAGGTAGTATACTGCTGACTAATAATACAATCATTGGAAATGCGAATGATAGTCATGGGGCTGTGCGCTGTGAGACGGGAGTTGGCGGTGATACGAAGTTTATTAATAATTTGTTGATTTCAGAAAATCCTTCGGCTCCGAGTTTTAATCTGAATGGTAGTAACTTTGAAGCTTTCTCGAAAGGATATAATGTGTATCAGCGTGTGACGGGGATAACGATGAGTGCATCCGATACGGCTTATCCTAATCAGGTGAACGGTGCGCTGAATGAGGAGGGAGTGTATGTGTGGGATCTCAATCAGATTGGTTCGGTAAAAGGATATGCTACCAGGCAGGCAGTAATAGAAGTTGCGAAAAGCTTTAACCCGGTGGCTTCGCCTATTACTAATTTGGGAGAAGTGTTTGTGGAATGGATCGGTGAAGATGCTTTCGGAATAGACCAGCGGGGAGTGACTCGTAATGCCAATAAGATGCAGGCCGGTGCTTATGATGCTGTTCTGGCCAATTAAACCCTAAAACGACTGTAACATGAAGAAAATATTTTATATAATAGCCTTGGGTGTCGGACTAGCCGGATGCTCAAATAATGAGGATGAATTACTGTCAACGGGTAGTTTTCCCGAAGACCATGTAATCCGTATCATTACAGAAGTAAATGAACCTTTGTCGCGTGCAGGGTATGACGTAACGAATCTGGAACGTTTCGGATTGATGATCCGGAATAGCGAGAATGCTGCTTATAACTATCATAAGCAAATGGTTAGTTCCGGAAATGCCTGGAGTACGTCCGACGGTCAGCAGATGCTTTGGGATGCGGAAAGAACGCCGGTGACGATGATAGCGTATGCGCCTTATATGAGTGAAGCTGCTCCGGATGCCTCTTTGGCAGTCAATGCTCTTACCAATCAGACTACTGAAGAGAATGTGAAGTCCTCCGATTTTTTGTTGATGAAAGCAACAGTCGACCCGGAGCAGGATTTAACTGCGGATGGAAAGCTGAAAATCTCTTTGAGTCATGCCATGAGCAAGCTGCTTATAAAAATCACAGTCAATGGAACGACAGATGCTGCGATGAATAAGTTAGGGGATATGTCTATCAATGGGGCTGTTGTTAATGGCATTTGTGATTTGTCGGCAACGGTTCCGATAGTTGTTCCTGCGCCAGATGCGGTAGTGGCTACTGTGGCTCCCTATAAAGGGACGGAATCTTGCGAATGTATTCTGCCTCCGCAAAAAATAGCAGAGGGCTTCTCTGTGAACTTCAGCTATGATGGAAAGCTGTATATCTGGACTGCAAAGGAAGCCATTGAATTGGAAAAAGGAGTGGAACATACCTTGACGCTCAATGTAAACACAACTGTCCGATTGGCTGCTAAGATGGCAAGAAATTGGGCAACCGGACAACTTATCGACCGGAATTAAAGAAGGAGGAGATAAACAATGAAGATTACAAAACTGATATTGGCTGCGTATTTACTGACGAGTATGGCGGCCTGTGATACGGATAAGAATATAGCTATGTACGGCGAAGATTCCGGTGCTATTCAGATTGAAGCTGCTATTAATACTGCCTTTACCCGCAGTAATCCCAGTGCGGCAGGAGATCAGCAGAAACAATTTAATGAGGGTGATGAGATTCAATTAAGTTGTGAGGATGGGTATTTGAATTATGTACTTTCGGAAGGAAAATGGGTGCCGACCGATAATTATTATTTAAGATGGGGTGCGGAACCGGTAACTTATTCGGCTTTTTATCCGGTAGTGAACGGAGCCAGTACGGCTAATTTTACACTTCCCACAAACCAGCAACGTTTGGAAAACCTGGCTAAGGCCGATTATATGACGTGTACCGTAGAGAATGCAACAGACGACGGATCCCGTATTCTTCGTCTGGGTATGAACCGGAAAATGGCAAAAGTGATTATGACGCTTGCAGATGTAGGCGGACAAGCTAAGGTTCAGGGAGTAAAGATTGGTTCCTATCAGGGATATACAAACGGGGAAGTGGTATCGGGTACTTCTTTAATATCCCCTTTCATTACAGTTCCCGAAGGTGGTAAGGCAGGACAGGATGGTTGTACGTACACTGCCATTGTGGCTCCCGGAAAAGCCGGGACAACTGCTACCTTTGTTTCTTTGAACTATTTGGGCGAAGATCTGGTGCTGCCCGGTATACCGGAACTGAAATCTGGAAAGTGTTATGAATTCACATTAAAAGTGGAAGGTTCGATCATAACTATCAGTGAACCGATTGTTTCTCCGTGGGATAGCGGTACTTTGCCGGGCGGAGATGCGGAAGAACTTCAACTGGCCGCTTACTATGTGAAAGAGCAACCTGCTGGAAATGCGACCGGTATGGATTGGGATAATGCAATGGGAGTAGATGCGTTACGCAACTTATTGCAAACGAATAGCAATAGTGAAATTTCCAATGCTAATGCAGCCAAACTGGATGGTAAGAAGATTTATGTAGCTGCAGGCTCTTATGAGATTGTGAAAGAAAACTCTGGAGTGAAGATAGAATATAGCGGTTATAGTAAGCAAGTGGAAATAACGATTGAAGGCGGATATGATCCTTCAAGCACGGGAACAGATTTAACGAAACGTGACGTTGCTAAATATACGACTGCTTTTGTCAGAAATACCAGTAGTGGAGCATCTGCGACGTCTAACTCTTTATTAGTATTGGGTAATCAGATAAATATTATTTTCGATGGCTGTACTTTCAATGGACAATATGAATTGAGCGATGCAGGAAGTGTTCGTGCCGTATTTGTTGCGGCAGGTGGAGGTGACGCAACCCTGCAATTGAATAATTGTGTCATAAAGAATTTTAATCGCGGAAGCGATGGTGGAACAGATGGCGGAGCAGCTGTTAAAGTATCAAAGGGAAGAGTCTTGTTAAATCAGGTGGAAGTGGTGAGCAATAAAGCGACAGGGCGGGGAGGAGCCATCACTACTACCGCAGCAAATAGCTTCCTGTTTATGAATAATTGTTTGTTGCATGAGAATTATGCACCAACCGCTTGGGGAACTAGTATTCATGCCGGAAATGGATATGTCTGCATGAATAATGTAACCGTACTTGGCACGGCAGCTACAGGAGGAAATAGCATCACTGTCAACGGAGATGCCTACTTTATGCTTGCCAATACTACGATTGTTGGAAATTCGGGCAATCCGAATGGTGTCTTCCGTGCAGGGAAAAATGCTTCTCTTGTGGTCAACTCTTTATTTGCCAAAGGAGCTGGAAACAGAACTATTTATGCAGGTAATATCACTTCCGGTGGATACAATGTATATCAGGCGGCAGATGCCGGTTGGGGAGCAGTTGCTACGGATACGGATTATTCATCTCAAACTCTTCCAGCTGCTACTTTAACGGATGGCGTTTATCAATGGACTGTGACCGGGGTTATTGACGAATTTGCAACCAGACAGGCTGTGATAAATGCAGTGAAATCCTTTGATGCGACTGTGGGACAGCAATTTGTGGACTGGGTTGGTGAAGCCGGCTTTGGAGTAGACCAGCGTGGAGCAACCCGTAATGTCAACAAGATGCAGGCTGGTGCTTATGATGCAGGACTGTAACTGTGACCAAGATATAATAGGTTTTGAATTAAGTAAGAAGATTAAATAACAAATGAAAGATATGAAGAAAAGCAAGTTTATAGTGCTTTTGTTACTGTTCTGTCTGCAGCCAGGTTTCCTGGCTGCACAACGGGCGGAGCTCATTCGCAAGGATGTGTTAAATCCGCACTTAGATAAGGTTTTAGTGGTGGCGCATCGCGGAAATTGGAGTATTGCCCCCGAAAACTCTTTGGCGGCTATCGATAGTGCTATTCAGATGAAAGTGGATATTGTAGAGATAGATATCCGTAAGACGAAAGACGGTGAGTTGGTTCTCATGCATGACGATACGGTAGATCGCACTACTAATGGTACAGGAAAAGTAAAAGATAAAACGTTGGCTGAAATAAAGCAACTCCGGTTGAAAGATAAGGATGGTCAGTTAACGGAACATACTGTTCCTACTTTGGAAGAAGCATTGTTGGCAGCCAAAGATCAGATTATGGTTAATCTGGATAAGGCCTACCCTATTTTTGATGATGTATATATTATATTGAGGAAAACCGATACTGCTGATTTGGTTATAATGAAAGGTGCTCAACCGGTGGAGACGGTGAAGCGGGAGTTCGGCTCTTATCTGGATAAGGTGATTTATATGCCTGTCGTAACGATTGATGAGGAAAAATCGATGAAGGTTGTCGAGGATTATATGGAACAGTTGCATCCGGTTGCTTTTGAGCTTTGTTACAGAAATGCTTCTAGCCCGGTACCTGCCGAAATGGAACGCAGGCTGGCAGGAAAAAGTCTGATCTGGTATAATACTTTGTGGGCTTCTCTGGCAGGCGGGCATGATGATAAGGCTGCAAAGAAAGATCCGGATGCTAGTTATGGGTATCTGATAAACAAGTTGGGAGCACGAATTCTTCAAACAGACAGTCCGGCTTTTATGCTCAATTATTTGAGAAGTAAAGGATGGCATGACTAATCACTAAGGCTAAATTTATGAATGATATAAAATTTTCTTTATGGACAGTAGGGTGGCTGTGCATCCTATTCTTTGCAGGCGGTTGTAAATCGACGAATGATTCGGGAGCTCCGATTTCTTTAACTTGGGAGATGGGAAACTACGATGAGAATGGTAAATATTATGAAAATTCATTTGTACTGAAGAATATATCAGATACTCCTGTTGGAAAAGAATGGGAGATTTATTATTCGCAGTTTCCCCGTACTATCCGGCAGGATGCTTCGTCACCGGTTAGAGTGGAGCAAGTGAATGCAACTCTTTTTAAAATGTATCCGGGAGAGGGATTTATCTCATTAGCTCCGGGAGATTCATTGAAAGTGATTTTCCAGTGTGATGGGGAAGTGCCAAAGAATTCGCATGCGCCCGAAGGAAGCTACTGGGTGAGCCAGTCGGGAGCATCGAAAGGTAAGCCACTTCCTGTAACATTGAATAACATACCATTACCTATGACGGAATGGCAAAGAACGATTGCTCGGAAAACGTACGAAACAAACCTTCGTTTAAACAATGCGAATACTCCGGAGTTTCGTTCGACGGATATAATACCTTCCATAAAAAAGGTGATTACTACCGGAGGTAATATCTTGTTAGAAAAACAACTAGCTTTGACTTTTCATGAGGATTTTGCCAATGAGGGAAAACTGCTAAAAGAAAAACTTTCCGGATGGTATGGCTTGGAAGTAGTGCCGGAAGCTTCGGTAACCATTACTCTGGATTACCTTTCTGACAAGAAGAAAGCAGTTAATGAGGAATATTATGAGTTGAGTATTGACGGTCAGCAGATCAGGATTAGCGCTACTACTCCACATGGTATTTTTAACGGAGCACAGACCCTGTTGGGGTTACTGAAAGGGCAGGAAAGCCCATTCCGGTTGGAAGCAATGTCTATAGTGGATTATCCGGATTTATTATATCGGGGACAGATGTTGGATATTGCCCGGAATTATACAACGGTGGATCACTTGAAGAAACTGATTGATATTCTCTCTTCTTACAAACTGAATGTGCTCCAGTTCCATTTCTCGGATGATGAAGGTTGGCGACTGGAAATTCCGGGGTTAGAAGAACTGACTGCCATTGGGTCACGGCGAGGACATACTACCGATGAAAAAGATAGGTTGTATCCGGCTTATGATGGTGGATATGATCCGTGTGCCGCTACATCGGGAAATGGTTACTATACCCGGGAGGAATTCATTGATTTATTGCGATATGCAACCGAAAGACATGTACAGGTAATTCCGGAAATAGAATCTCCCGGCCATGCGCGTGCGGCGATTGTAGCAATGAATGCACGTTATCAGAAATACATCGATACAGACCCGGAGAAAGCAAAGGAATATCTTTTGAGTGACTTGCAGGATACTTCCCGATATGTTTCCGCACAGGCCTATACGGATAATGTTATGAATGTAGCCTTACCTTCCACTTACCGTTTTATGGAGAAGGTGATTCAGGAAATAGTGAGCATGTACAAGGAAGCGGATGCACCACTGACCACCATTCATTTAGGCGGTGATGAAGTGGCTAAAGGGGCATGGATGGGATCACCCTTATGCAGAACGCTCATGGAAGAACAGGGAATGGAAAAGGCACATGATTTGGCCGAATATTTCATTACCCGGGTGGTTGATTGTTTACAACAGTATAATTTATCCTTTAATGGCTGGCAGGAAGTAGCTTTGGGGCATAAGAAAGATACTCATACTTATTTGTCTCAACACGCAGCCGGTATCAATTCGTGGAAGACTGTTCCCGAATGGAAAGAGGATGAAATTCCTTATCAGATAGCCAACAACGGTTATCCGGTTATTCTCTGCAATGTGAATAATTTCTATCTGGATTTGGCTTATGATGCTCATCCCGATGAACCGGGACATTTCTGGGGTGGATACGTGGATGAATCCAAAGCATTTTCCATGCTTCCATTCGATGTCTATCGTTCTTCCCGTACGGATATGGCGGGTAATCCGGTTGAGATCAGTTCCGCAGGAAAAGGAAAAACGGCATTGACTGCATCCGGCAGGAAACAGATAAAAGGCGTACAGGCCCAACTGTTTGCCGAAACAATTCGAGGATTTCAATGGGTAGAATATTATATGTTTCCTAAAGTGATGGGACTGGTAGAACGTGGCTGGAACGCGCATCCGGATTGGGAAGTCCTCTCCGGAGCAGCAGAGCAACAGGCTTTTGACCGGGATCTGGCACTATTTTATGAGAAAATCAGTGTAAAGGAAATGCCTTATTGGAGCCAGTTAGGGGTAAACTTCCGTTTACCTCATCCCGGACTCTTCGTCAGAGACGGACTTCTGTATGCGAATACTCCTATCGAAGGAGCACAGATACGCTATACGACGGATGGGACTGAACCGACGATTGATTCGATGCTATGGGAGGCCCCTATAACCTGTGAGCCTGCTGTTGTAAAAGCAAAACTGTTTTATAGGGATAAGCAAAGTGTAACCAGCTGTTATTTACAGTAATTAGTGGAATAGTATAATAGATGTACTTTTAATTTCTATCTGTTTTATTCTTTAAAATACGAAGATTTTCTCTACATTTGTCTTTATTAGTCTTGTAATCTTCTATTAAAGTTTAATACTCCGATGAAAAAAAAGTACCTGTTGTTTCTTCTACTTCTCTCTTTCCCACTATATACCTGGGCTGATAAGACGACCCTGGACTCATTGTTGAATGTGCTTGATTTGACGATTCGGGAGCATGAGACTTATGTGGTTCAACGTGAATCGCGTATCAGACATCTTAAAGAACTGACACACGGAATAGAAGTTAATTCTGTGGAACATTATAACCTGAATAGTCAGATATACAAAGAATATAAAGCCTTTATTTGCGACTCTGCAATCTATTATTTGAATGAAAATATACAGATTGCGGAGCGCTTGCATGATATAGACCGGAAGATAGAAAGTCAGTTGCAGCTTTCATTATTATTATCTTCAACGGGAATGTATACAGAGTCTATTGATGTTTTAGAATCGGTAGACCGGCAGAAGGTCGTATCCCGTTTAATAGCTGATTATTACACTTGCTTTGATCATGTGTATGGCGAATTGAGCGTTTATACCCAGGATAAAACTCTTTCAGGACATTACTGGACCATTTCGCAGGCATATAAAGATTCTTTATATGCCATATTGCCCCCTGAATCGGAAGAATATCTGATGATGCGCGAAGCATTGCTTCGTGACCAGCATCAGTATGAGGAAGCCCTGAAAGTGAATGACCTCCGGCTGGCAGAAACAGAAGTGAATACTCCACAGTATGCATTGGCCACTTACCATCGCTCTTTGATTTATAAATATAGTAATGATAATCTGGGAGAGAAACAGAATCTTTGTCTTTCTGCCATATCCGATATTCGTTCTGCCATTAAGGACCATGCCTCGTTATGGATGCTTGCCCAACTACTTTACGAAGATGGTGATATGGAACGGGCATATCAATATATGCGTTTTTCCTGGAATGCGACGAAATTCTATAATGCCCGTCTGCGTAGCTGGCAGAGTGCGGATGTGCTTTCGTTGATTGACAAGACCTACCAAGCTATGATTGAAAAACAGAATGACCGTCTGCAACAGAATCTACTGCTTATCACCGCATTATTGGTACTATTGATTGTAGCTTTAGGCTATATCTACCGTCAGATGAAAAAGCTGGCGGATGCAAGAAATCATCTCCAGGTGGCTAACGGACAGCTGAATGGATTGAATGAGGAATTGAGACAAATGAATAGCTGTCTGTCTTCTACCAATATCGAACTTTCGGAGTCTAATCAGATTAAGGAAGAGTATATTGCTCGTTTTATCAAGCTGTGTTCTACCTATATCAATCGGCTGGATGCTTATCGGCGTATGGTGAATAAGAAAGTATCTGCCGGACAGATTGCAGAGTTATTAAAGATAACGCGTTCGCAGGATGCTCTTGATGAAGAACTGGAAGAGTTATATGCGAACTTTGATACTGCTTTCTTGCATCTCTTCCCCGATTTTGTGAAAAAGTTCAATGACCTCTTACAGGAGAATGAGCAGATTGTATTGAAAAAAGATGAGTTGCTGAATACCGAACTACGAATTTTTGCTTTGATACGCTTAGGCATTGAGGATAGTTCACAAATTGCGGAGTTTCTTCGTTATTCAGTGAATACAATTTATAATTACCGGGCGAAAGTGAAGAACAAAGCCCGTGGGTCGAGAGAGGATTTTGAAGATTTAGTACGGAAGATTCGCTAACTAAGACTGTAAACTAACCACTTTTTTAGAGATACTTATTGTGCGCAAATTGCTGGTAATAAATGGATTATCATTTTGGGTAATCCACTTATTGACCCCTCCTTGTTAGCTCGCCTCAATTTCTTTATACTTTTGACCTGTGCTTCGAAAGCAATGAGAATAGCTCCATTGCAGACGAACTTTATTATTAACTTTTAAATTAGTACGCATGAAAAAGAACAGGCGAAAAATCCTTTCGGGGAGTCGCAAGATTTTCTTTGCTATCTTGGCAATGTTTTTATCTTTGAGTGCATCCGCACAGCAATTAACAGCATCCGGTCAGGTTCTGGATGCTCAAAAAGAACCGTTAATCGGGGTTAGTGTACAGGAAAAAGGTACGTCTAACGGAGCAATTACCGATCTGGATGGTAACTTTACACTAAACGTTCAGCAAAACGCCATTTTGATATTCTCTTACGTGGGCTACAAATCGCAGGAGGTAAAGGCAGCCCGACAGATGAAAATCACACTTCAGGAAGACAATGAAGTGCTTGATGAGGTGGTGGTCATCGGTTATGGTTCGGTAAAACGGAAAGATGTGACGACTGCTATTTCTTCCGTATCCACCAAAGACTTGGATATGCGCCCTATTGTTTCTGCAGGACAGGCTATTCAAGGTAAAGCGGCCGGTGTGTCGGTGGTTCAGCCTAATGGTACGCCGGGAGGTGAAATGTCTATCCGTGTACGTGGTACAACTTCAATGAATGGTAGTAATGATCCGCTGTATGTAGTAGATGGAGTGCCTGTAGACAATATCAAATTCCTTTCTCCGAATGATATTGAAAGCATGCAGATTTTGAAAGATGCTTCTTCGGCATCTATTTACGGCTCTCGTGCTGCCAATGGAGTGATTCTTATTACTACGAAAGCTGGTGCTGCCGGAAATGCAAAGGTTTCTCTGACAGCTCAGTTCGGATTGAACAAAGTGTCTGATAAAGTAGAATCCTTGAATGCGACACAGTATAAAGAGTTGCAGGATGAAATCGGACTGGTATCTTTGCCGGATGGATTGCCCGACCGTACCGATTGGTTTGATGAAACGTATACAACAGGAAAGACCCAAAATTATCAGGTAGCCGTGTCCAATGGCAATGAAAAGATGAAATACTATCTTTCTGCAGGTTATCTGAAAGAACAGGGAGTGTTGGATATCTCTTATTACAAACGTTATAACTTTCGTGTAAATCTTGAGAATCAGGTTCGCAAGTGGCTGACAGTAAGTGCCAATATCTCTTATTCGGATTACGCAAGTAATGGAGGAGGTGCAATGGGAACAGGTGCAGACCGTGGAGGAGTTATTCTGGCAGTGATTAATACACCGACCTATGCACCTATTTGGGATGCTTTAAATCCTGACCAGTATTACAATAATTTCTATGGTGTAGGTAATATTACCAATCCATTGGAGAATATGGCACGTGCAAAAAATAATAAAGATAAAGAAAACCGTTTGTTGGCATCCGGTAATGTCTTACTGACCCCTTTCCCTGATTTGAAATTTAAGTCTACTCTTACTCTTGACCGTCGTAATGCTGTTAACACAACGTTCCTGGATCCTATCTCTACTACTTGGGGACGTAACCAGTATGGGGAAGCTTCGGATAACCGGAATACAAATACTGTGTTGACATTTGATAACGTGTTGACTTATAATAAGAATTTCAAAAAACATGGTTTGGAAGTAATGGCAGGCTCTTCATGGACGGATTCAGAATATTCAAATAGTTGGATTAACGGGTCGCATTATCGTAGCGACCAGATTCATACTTTGAATGCTGCCAATAAAATATCCTGGGATAATACAGGTACAGGTGCCTCTCAATGGGGGATTATGTCATTCTTCGGACGTATAGCCTATAATTTCGACAGCAAATATCTGCTGACGGCTAATCTCCGCGCTGACGGTTCTTCTAAGCTACATCCCGATCATCGTTGGGGAGTATTCCCGTCCTTCTCTGCTGCTTGGCGTATTTCTTCGGAAAAGTTTATGAAAGACCTGACATGGATTGATGACCTGAAACTACGTGGTGGTTGGGGACAAACTGGTAATCAGTCGGGTATTGGTGATTATGCTTATTTGCAACGTTACAATATCGGTCGTATCGAATGGTTTAAGAAAGGTGAGGAAGGGGATAAGACTGATTATGCAAACGCTGTTCCTACTATCAGCCAAGCAAATTTACGTACCTCTGATTTAACTTGGGAAACTACCACACAGACCAATATCGGTTTGGACCTGACAATATTGAATGGTCGGTTGACATTCAATGCCGATTATTACTACAAGAAAACGAAAAACATGCTGATGAATGTATCATTACCGGCCGGTGCTGCAGCAGCCACTTCCATTGCCCGTAATGAAGGTGAAATGATTAATAAAGGTTTTGAGTTTTCTATCAGTTCGAAGAATTTTCGTGGTGGAGCATTTACTTGGGATACGGATTTTAATATTTCCTTCAACCGGAATAAATTGACAAAGCTCGACTTGCAGAAGGTCTATTATGATGCGAAGACGGCGAGTGTAGTCAATGACTATGTGGTGCGTAATGAGCCGGGACGTGCTTTGGGAGGTTTTTATGGCTTTATCAGTGATGGTGTAGATCCTGAAACCGGTGAACTGATGTATCGTGACTTGAATAATGATGGAAAGATTTCCTCTTCCGACCGTACCTATATCGGTGACCCTAATCCGGATTTCACTTATGGTATGACAAATACATTCTCTTGGAAAGGTTTCAACTTGAGTATCTTTATCCAGGGTTCTTATGGAAACGATATTTATAATGCCTCACGGATTGAAACGGAAGGTATGTATGACGGTAAAAATCAGTCGACACGCGTATTGAACCGTTGGAAAATTCCGGGACAGATAACAGATGTGCCTAAAGCTAATTTCAAACTGTTGAACTCTACTTACTTTGTGGAAGACGGTAGCTATCTAAGATTAAAGGATGTCTCCTTGTCATACAACGTTAAGGGCAAACTCTTAAAAAAATGGGGAATTACCCGCTTACAGCCTTACTTCACGGCTACTAACCTGCTGACATGGACCAGTTATTCGGGAATGGACCCGGAAGTAAACCAATGGGGAAACAGCGGTACAGTACAAGGAATTGACTGGGGTACTTACCCGCATTGCAGATCATACGTGTTTGGTATTAATGTTGAATTCTAATGAAAGGAAAGATTATGAAACTAAGAACTATATTTTACGGATTAACCTCCGGTTTACTATTGGGACTTTCTTCCTGCTCACTGAACTATGAGCCATTAGACACCTATTCGGATGTGACGGAAGGAGTGACAAATAATGGTACAAAGATTGTATTCAAGGATAAGGCAGCTGTCGAAAGCCATTTGACAACGCTTTATAATCAGATGCGTGACCGCCAGGAACACTGGTATGTAGACTTGCTGCTGATTTCAGACTCTCATGCGGATAACGCTTATGCAGGTACAACGGGAGCAGAAGTTGTTCCGTTTGAAAACAATTCCATTGAAGGCTCAAACTCTGTGATGGAACGGGATTGGAACCGTTATTTGGAAGACATTGCCCGTGCCAATAAGTTGATCTGTAATATTGATTTAGTGACCGATAACTCATTGACCACTGCCGAACGGGCACAATATAAAGCGGAAGCAAAAATATTCCGGGCTATGATTATGTTCGACATGGTACGCCTTTGGGGAGATTTCCCGGTGATTACAACAGTGGCGGACGATATTACTTCTGAAAATATTGAAGATGTTTATCCACAGTACTTTCCGGAGCAAAATACGGAACTAGAGGCTTATCAGCAGATTGAAAGAGACTTGCTGGATGCAGTTCTGTATGCTCCGGACAACACACCGGGTAACAAGACATTGTTTACCAAATCTGTAGCACGTACGTTACTGGCTAAGATTTATGCAGAGAAACCGTTGCGTGACTATGCGAAAGTAATCCACTATTGTGATGAAGTGAAAGCAGATGGTTTCGATCTTGTAGAAGATTTCAATGATTTATTTGGAATGAATGCAGCCGGAACAGACGCGAAGATGCGCAATACAAAAGAGTCTATTCTCGAAGCACAGTTTACTCCCGGTGCAGGTAACTGGTGTTCATGGATGTTCGGTCGTGACTTGGTGAATTGGAATACCAACTTTACATGGGCAAAATGGGTGACACCATCCCGTGACCTGATTAACGCTTTCAAAAAGGAAGGAGATGAGGTTCGTTTCAAAGAATCGGTGGTTTACTATGATTGTAATTGGAGCAATTATTATCCATCTGATAACTATCCGTTTATGTACAAATGCCGTTCGGCTAACAGCAGTATCATCAAATACCGCTATGCTGATGTACTGTTATTGAAAGCAGAAGCACTGATTATGCAGGATACACCGGATTTGGACGGAGCTGCCGATATTATAGATGAAGTTCGTGAACGTGCTAAATTAGGAGCACTTTCTGCTTCTACCCGTTCAAATAAGAATGCCATGCTCAATGCATTGCTGAAAGAACGCCGTTTGGAACTGGCTTTCGAGGGACAGCGCTGGTTCGATCTGGTTCGTTTGGATAAAGTGGAAGAAGTGATGAATGCTGTGTATTCGAAAGATTCGGGACGCAAGGCACAGGTTTACGCATTCGATAAAACTTCCTATCGATTGCCTATTCCACAATCGGTAATCGATGCGAACGATAAGATTCACCAGAATCCGGGTTATTAATTCAATTCAAAAACATAGAAACTTACGATTATGATAAATATGAGAAATATAGCATTGACCTTTTTAGGATGTTTCACCATACTGGCTGCATGCAGCAACAGTGACGATGCGGAAAAATCGGTAACACCCGTTCCAACCGGAGATGTGACTATTTATGCAACGACCAACAGTTTGACTCGTGATCTGACCCGTGATGCTGTTAATTTCAGCTCAAAAGATAACCTGGCACCTACGTCTATTACCTTGGACCCGACTGAACAGTTTCAGACCATGGACGGCTTTGGAGTAGCCATCACAGGCGCTACCTGTTTTAATCTTCTACAAATGAAACCGGCAGACCGTCATGCATTCCTCACAGAAACATTCTCTGACGATAAAGGATTCGGATTTAGTTATATCCGTATCTCCATTGGCTGCTCGGACTTCTCATTGAGCGAATATACCTGCTGTGATACCAAAGGCATTGAAAATTTCGCTTTGCAGAGTGAAGAGAAAAACTATATCTTGCCCATTCTGAAAGAGATTCTAGGCATCAATCCTTCCATTAAAATCATTGCCGCTCCTTGGACATGTCCGCTATGGATGAAAGTGAAAAGCCTCACAGATCTTACTCCACTGGAATCGTGGACAAACGGCCAGTTGAATCCTGCCTATTATCAGGATTATGCCACTTATTTCGTAAAATGGGTACAAGCATTCAAATCCGAAGGTTTTGACATCTATGCTGTTACTCCCCAGAACGAACCGTTGAACCGCGGTAATTCCGCTTCGCTTTATATGAGCTGGGAGGAACAGAGAGATTTCGTGAAAACAGCACTCGGACCCCAATTCAAGGATGCCGGATTGACTACAAAGATCTATGCTTATGACCATAACTATGATTATAGCAGCATTGAATCAGAAAAGAACTATCCCGGTAAAATCTATGAAGATGGAGATGCTTCTCAATATTTGGCCGGAGCTGCTTATCACAACTACGGAGGTGACCGCGAAGAACTTTTGAATATGCACAAAGCCTATCCGGAAAAAGAACTTCTTTTCACAGAAACCTCTATCGGAACCTGGAACAGTGGGCGTGATTTGTCGAAACGACTTCTCGAAGATATGAAAGAAGTTGCGTTAGGCACAGTAAATAACTGGTGTAAAGGTGTGATTGTTTGGAATCTGATGCTTGATAACGACCGTGCTCCTAATCGTGAAGGTGGTTGCCAGACATGCTACGGAGCGGTGGATATCAGCAATAGCGATTATAAGACAATTATCCGTAACTCACATTATTATATCATCGCTCATCTTTCAAGCGTAGTGAAACCGGGAGCTGTACGTATTGGTGCATCCGGCTACGCTGACAGCAATATCATGTACTCTGCTTTCGAGAATCCGGATGGAACGTATGCATTTGTCTTGATGAATAATAACGAAAAGACAAAGAGAATCACCTTTAGCGATGGAAAACGTCATTTTGCTTATGATGTTCCGGGTAAATCAGTGACTTCCTACCGTTGGGCGAAGTCGGAATAAGAACCTTAAAACGATAAAGACAATGAAAAAAAGTATCTATATCATACTGGTATTAATAGGAATTCTAGGAATGAATTCCTGTAGTGATGACGAATATCTTGCGGGCAATCCGAATATGGAATTTATCGCAGGTAAAGTAAGTGCTCTTTATGGTGACAGTCTTCCGTTTACCATTAAGGCTTCTGATGTGGAAGTGCCTCTTTCCACGTTGAAAGCGAAGCTTTTTTATGGCGAAGAACAAGTGTCCGAAACGGTTATCCGTACAAAGACAAGCGGCAGTGATTATACCGGAAAGGTCTTCATTCCGTATTATCCCAATATTATCGACGGTAGAGCGACTTTGAAGTTTGTACTTCAAAATATCCATTTCACTATCACGGAGATGGAGCAGGAAGTCGTGTTGTCCCGGCCGGACTTTCCTTACGTGACTTTGGTGGACGAGATGGGAGAGGAGTATCTGATGAAAAAGAAATCCTTGTATAATTATGGTGTGACCGGTAAATTCCCACAGGATTTGAAAGCCTATATTAAAACACCGAAAGTTGGTGAGAATGGAAACGAACTGACTTTTGGCTGGGATAACGATAACCTCCTTTCAGAAGGAAAGAATGTAAATCCTATTACTTTTTCCGGTACGGCATCCGAACCTTATGAAGTAACATTCAACGCGCTGACTTACGAAGTTACTCCGTTGGTAAATGTGTTGTTTGATGGAGAGAAGATGACGGCACAGGATGCAAATACATATCTCATACAGAAATCATTTACACAGGGACAATCGATTGTGGTGACAGGTATAGATATGAATGGCTGGTGGATCAATCCTGATTATTTCAAGAAGGAATCGAATGGAACGTTGACTTTCTTACCGGTAGATGGCAAGTATCGTGTCATTGCTAATATGAAACAAAAATATTTTGGTATCACTCGTATGGATGGAGACAAGGAAGCTGTTCTTTCTGATACAGGACATGGTGCTCTTTGGTTAATGGGCTGGGGAATCGGTTCTCCTTCGATGGACTTTCAATTTGGTTGGGATGCCGGAAGTAATTACTGTGTGCCGGAAATCTCTTCGAAGAAATACCAATTTATAGGAACGACGGGGCCTGAACATAACTCAGTCTTTGGACAACGTTTCCGCTACGATTACATAAGCGCCAAGTTCTTCTTCCAGAATGGTTATGGAGGTGAGTTCAGCCAATTGACACTGGCAGACGACGGAACAAAATCGCTGATTCGCCTTACGGATAGTAAGAATATCGAGCTTCTCCTTGATGGAAATGACAAGCCGATTCCTTTGGAAGAAGGTGCAACGTATGCACTTACTGTTGATTTGAGTGCTGGAAATGATAAAGGTGTAGTATCTTTCAAGAAGATTTCGGATGGAGAAGTTAAACCGGAGCCGACAGTAGTGCAAACACTTTATTTTGATTTTGGTTCTAGCAGTGCCACTAGTCCTGGTAAGGGTGACCCAACTGTAAATCCTGATGATAATGGAAATTACTGGAACAATATTACCAATAACAATGGGAACTATGCAAATGCAGGAACTGTTTATGGTTCTTTATTTAATTCGGAGAACACTCCAACAGCTTATGCATTGACCTTAAATTCTCGTTTTACCATTAATGGAGCAAGTGGTGGAGGCGGTTTGCTACAACCTGATAAAGATTTGCTGGATGATTTGGCCGTAGCTACTGCTACCGGAGATTATTTCTTTATGGAGAAAAGTGAAGACAATAGTAGCTTTACATTCTCTAATTTAGATAAGAACAAGGGATATAAGTTCTATGCATTTGGTAGTCGATTGGCCACCCAAGTCCGTACAGCTATTTATATCATATCAGGAGAAAATACGGACCAAGGCGAATTACAGGCTGCCGGAACAAATTGTGGAGGAACAGGAATTAATCAGAATATTCAGAATGTTTATGCTTCGGAAGTTATTTTCCCGGATGAAAACGGTGAAATCAAATTTACTGTTTCAAGAAAAGAGGGTGATTATATTCCACTGAATGTCTTGAAAATAGAGGAATATACCAACGTTGAGGAATAAATCATTGAGAATCATAAATCATAAGATCAATAAAATATGAAGAAATATATATTCTTGGCATTTGCATTGTTCGGAATGCTGTCAATCGGTTCTTGTAATGATGACGAACCGATAGTACCCCCGTCTCCGGGAGAAGAAATAGAAATACCCGAATCAGTAACACCGGTGTTGGTGCAGACGTTATACTTTGACTTTGGTTCCAACGGCACTGCTACTAATCCCAGTAGGGGAGATCAGACTCAAAGCCCCGACGTTAATGGGCATTATTGGAATAATATCATTAATAATGATGGGATTTACGCTAAAGTTAATTCAGTCTATTCCTCTTTTGTAAACTCGGAGAATACTTCGGTTGACTATGAGTTGACTTTGAATAATCGTTTCTCTACTAATGGACAAAGCACCGGAGGTGGTCTGCTGGAACCCCAGGAAGAGCTCCTGAAAGACTTTGCTGTGCCATCTGCCACAGAGGACTACTTCTACATCGAATCTGGTGAGAATAATAGCAGTTTTACGTTCAGCAAACTTGATCCGAAAAAAGCATATAAATTTTATGCATTTGGTAGCCGGAGTAATACACAGACGCGTACGGCTTATTATATAATGTCAGGACTGAATCTTTATCAGGGTGAGTTGCAGACTTCAGGAACTAACTGTGGAGGTGAGGGTATCAACCAAAACATAAAAAACATCTGCGAATCGGAACTTATCTATCCGGATGATGATGGCAATATAAAGTTCACCGTTTCAAGAAAGAACGGCGATTATATTGCGTTAAATGCCTTGAAAATAGAAGAATATACAGATATAGAACGTCCCAATCAGTTTACATCACTCACCATGACCGGTAGTGCTATGGAAGAGGGGGAAGTTCCGATGCATATTGTATCTGCTGATGGCAGTCTGACGAATGTTTTCGAAGCATACACCTCTCTCAAATCCGGTGAATTTTCATTCAGAGGAACCACCAAAGATGGCAAGACTGTGAATATAGGAAAGGGGTATAAAGCGGGAGTAGTAGCCGACAATAATTATGGAATCACCGCTTCTACAACCGGAACAGTCCGTATTACAGTCGATTTGTCCAGAAAGACTTATGATATTCTTCCGGTAGAAGAGTGGGCACTCGTAGGAAGCGTCACTCCAAATGGATGGTCGGTAGATAAAGGCGTGCCTTTGACTTATCAGGGAAAAGGTGTCTGGGCGGGAAGAGTAAAACTCACCGGAATATCTGGTGTGAGTGACCGTGAACGCTTTAATTTTGCCATGAACAAGAGTTGGGATTATGTGATGAAGCGTGTGAAAGGTACGGCCAATGAGGTTGGTATGAGTACTCAGGGTTATGATACAGAGGATATCAACCTGAATCATGGAACTTATCATATCACTTTAGACTTACGTAGATATGTCTATTATATTGATTGCGGCGAAGAAGGTATCGATCCTTTTAAGATTTCTGTAATGGGGTCTTCCGTAGCCAACGGACAGGGAGCAACCAACAATCATGGTTATGCTTATATGTACGGTGAATTACTCGACGAACGTTTCCGTAATCAGGAAAGTAAACTGCCGTGGTACACCTCGGGAATATCCCTTAACAGTAATAATACGCTTAACTTATTGGCACGCTACAACGATTTGATTCATGATTGTGGTGCATACGTGATTTTCGGCCTTTCTCTGGGAAATGAAGGAATTCATGGAGCTACAGATCAACAGGCTATCTATAATCAGTTTAAAGACAATATGCAGACTTTGATTAAGAAAGCCCGTGAAGATGGAAAATATCCTGTGATGATGAACAATTATACCCGTGGCGATTTTGATGCAAACGACTATGAATACGTGAAACAAATGAATCTATTGATTCATGAGTGGGATCTTCCTTCTGTCAATCTGTTGGGAGCAATAGATGACGGTAAGGGTGTCTGGGTAACCGGTTATCAGAACGGTACGGATATCTATCATCCAAATACTGACGGACATCGTGAGTTCACTTATGCTATGGTTCCATCATTGTTTGACGCGATAGATGCAGGCAAGGGGCAACCTTCACGTGTTTCAGGAACTTCTTATGTGCTGGCAGATAAGAAAGTGCTGGTATTCACACCCGAAGATATGGTACATCCGTTTACATTGTCCTTCAAAATAAAGGGTACGACAGATGGAGTCATCGCTTCTTTCGCCAATGGCAGCAATGCAACCGGAACATTGAAGATTCAGGACGGAGTTGTAGTATATCATTCTCCATTGACAGGTGAAATAAAAGGTGCGGTGAGTGTCACCGATAACCAGTGGCATGTTGTTTCTTTGACCCATTATTATGCGCAGGGACGTACACTGCTATATACAGATAAAGCACTGGCAGGAGAACTAGGTGAAAAACTGACTGTTGGTAAGTTTACGATTGGTGACAATACTTCTGCGAACAGCAGAGAATACAGTGAATTATTCTTCTACCGTTCGGCTATGAACCAGGAAGAAATTGATAAACTCTGTGACGGAAGAATGTTGAAGTCCAGTCTGGAAATCTATGCTCCGTTGGATGGCTCGAAATCAACGATTGAGAATCTGGCACAAAGCATGAACAGTGTAGTATTAAAAACAGAATAGAAACAGAGGATTACCGGTTGCGGAAGGAATATAAGTATAATAAATATTAATAAACTCATCCGCAACTAGGAAATATACCCCATTTGAGAGTCTATATAAATAAAGAATGAACTTATTTCTTATATCATAAATGAACATGAAATTCAAAGCAATGTTACTTGGCCTGTCTGTGATGACTGCACTGTCTGCTTTTGCGCAGAAACCGGTGTATCTGGACACAGGTAAGCCTATCGAAGAGCGAGTGAAAGATGCGTTGAACCGGATGACCCTTGAAGAAAAGGTAAAGATGATTCATGCACAGTCTAAATTTAGTTCGGCAGGCGTTCCCCGTCTTGGTATCCCGGAAGTATGGGCTACTGATGGTCCTCACGGTATCCGTCCGGAAGTGTTGTGGGACGAATGGGATCAGGCAGGATGGACAAACGACTCTTGTATTGCCTATCCGGCACTGACGTGTCTTGCTGCTACATGGAATCCCGAAATGTCTCATCTTTACGGAAAAAGTATCGGTGAAGAGGCTCGTTATCGCAAAAAAGATATTCTGTTGGGCCCCGGTGTGAATATCTACCGTACACCCTTGAACGGACGTAACTTCGAATATATGGGAGAAGATCCGTACCTCTCTGCCACAATGGTGGTTCCTTACATCAAAGGTGTGCAAGAGAATGGAGTGGCTGCTTGCGTGAAGCATTATGCATTGAACAATCAGGAATTCAACCGTCATACCACCAATGTACAATTAAGTGATCGTGCTCTTTATGAGATATACCTGCCTGCTTTTAAAGCGGCTGTTCAGGAAGGTGGAACATGGTCGATTATGGGCTCTTATAATCTTTATCAGGGACAGCATGCTTGTCACAACAAACGCCTGCTTAAAGATATACTTCGCGATGAATGGGGCTTTGACGGTGTCGTAGTGTCCGACTGGGGAGGTGTACACAATACCGAGCAAGCGATTCACAATGGCATGGACCTCGAGTTTGGTTCATGGACGAACGGACTGTCTGCCGGAACGAGGAATGCCTATGATAATTATTTCCTTGCTTTCCCTTACCTGAAATTAATCAAGGAAGGTAAAGTAGGAACAAAAGAATTGGATGAAAAGGTTAGTAATGTTCTTCGTCTGATTTTCCGTACTTCAATGGACCCGCACAAACCATTTGGCTCTTTAGGTTCTCCCGAACACGGGCAAGCCGGACGTCAGATTGGAGAAGAAGGGATTGTACTGTTGCAGAACAACGGTAACTTATTGCCTATCGATTTGAATAAAGCTAAGAAAATAGCCGTTATCGGTGAAAATGCCATTAAGATGATGACTGTGGGCGGTGGTAGTTCTTCTTTGAAAGTGAAATATGAAATTTCTCCATTGGATGGACTGAAAAGTCGTGTGGGCTCAAAAGCAGAAGTAGTATATGCCCGTGGGTATGTAGGCGACCCGACAGGAGAGTATAACGGTGTGAAAACCGGTCAGGACTTGAAAGATAACCGTTCGGAAGATGAATTGCTTGCAGAAGCTTTGCAAGTGGCTAAAGATGCCGACTATGTAGTCTTCTTCGGTGGCTTGAACAAGAGCAATCATCAGGATTGTGAAGATTCGGACCGTGCTTCTTTAGGTTTACCATACGCACAGGATAGAGTGATTAGTGAACTCGCAAAGGTGAATAAAAACCTGATCGTGGTCAATATCTCCGGCAATGCTGTGGCTATGCCTTGGGTAAATGAAGTGCCGGCCATTGTACAAGGCTGGTTCCTGGGTTCGGAAGCCGGAACAGCTCTTGCTTCCGTATTGGTAGGAGACGCCAATCCTTCGGGAAAACTTCCTTTCACCTTCCCGGCAAAACTGGAAGATGTAGGGGCTCATAAATTGGGCGAATATCCGGGCAATAAGGAGGAACTGGCACAGTCTAAACATAGAGGAGATACGATTAATGAAATCTATCGGGAAGATATTTTTGTAGGTTACCGTTGGGCGGATAAAGAAAAAATCAAACCGCTGTTCCCGTTCGGACACGGATTGAGCTACACTACTTTCGCTTATGGAAAGCCTTCGGCTGACAAGAAAACAATGACAGTAGATGATACTATCTCTTTCACGGTCAATGTGAAGAATACAGGAACTCGTGAAGGTCAGGAAGTTGTTCAGCTTTATATCAGTGATAAGAAATCCTCTCTCCCTCGTCCGGTAAAAGAGTTGAAAGGTTTTCAGAAAGTGAAACTGGCTCCGGGAGAAGAGAAGGCGGTAACGCTGACGATTGATAAGAAAGCATTGAGCTTCTTCGATGATGCTAAACACGAATGGGTGGCCGAACCGGGTAAGTTTGAGGCAATCATCGGTAGTTCATCCAGAGATATTAAAGGTACTGTACCATTTGAGTTGAAATAGGTAGATGTTTGGTTAGAGATTTTTTTAAGGAGATGACAGAGAGTCTGGGTACTCGGAAAACGCTAAGTGATTGCAACAAATCGACTTAGCGTTTTTTTATTGCCTAATTTTCCCAGCGTTTGCAAAAAAATAGTAAGAAAGTAGTCGTTTCGCTTGGTAAAGTGTTGTATCAGAAGTAATTTTGGGAAAAATAACAATTAAGGTAACCTAATTATGGAAAAAGGTATTTGGCTGGAAATAGAGGAACTGTATAAGGAGTTTCAGCAACTCGGTATCAGTCAGTCGGTGGACTATGAGAAGTACTACCTCTATTCTCTTATTACCCATTCTACAGCCATTGAGGGTTCTACACTAACCGAAATGGATGCACAGCTTCTTTTCGATGAAGGTGTAACAGCTAAAGGAAAGCCGTTGGTATATCATCTGATGAATGAGGACTTGAAGAAAGCATACGAGCTTGCTAAAAAGGAAGCGCAACGCAATACTGTTATAACTCCTGCTTTTTTGCAGAAGTTAAACGCTACTTTGATGCGGACAACAGGGGGAAGGCATAATACAATAGGCGGCTCTTTCGATTCTTCCAGAGGTGAGTTCCGTTTGTGTGGCGTTACGGCTGGTGTAGGTGGGCGTTCTTATGTGGGTTATCAAAAAGTACCTGTTAAAGTAGAAGAACTTTGTTTCTTGTTGCAGGAACGGCAAAAGAATGTGGAAACGTTCCGTGAACAATACGAATTAAGTTTTAATGCTCACCTCAATTTAGTGACTATTCATCCTTGGGTGGATGGCAACGGGAGAGCAGCTCGCTTATTGATGAACTATATTCAATTCTGCTATCATCTTTTCCCCGCTAAGATTTTTAAGGAGGATAGGGCAGATTATATCCTTTCTTTACAACAGGCGCAAGATGATGAAACCAACCAGCCTTTTTTGGATTTCATGGCGGTGCAATTGAAAAAATCACTGTCTTTGGAAATTCAAAAATATAAAGCTTCTCACAATAAAGGATTTAGTTTTATGTTTTAATCTTGTAGGGCTTCTTTTGATAAGACTTCCACCCATTGTATATTGTGTTGTTTTTCATTAACGAAATCACCATTACAGTAACGGCGGTTGCATTTATTAATATCGAACTTATGTAATTCTCTAATAGTTTTAAATAAAGGTTCATCTGTTTCACCGTTAGCTGAATAGTTATAGACCAGATATTTATGGTGGAAGAGGTACATAAAATAATAGGTTCTTCGTCAAATTTGGTGGTAATCTCTTTTTTATTTCAAC
>NZ_QTMW01000110.1:0-1988 GCF_003604005.1 Bacteroides sp. OF03-11BH
ACCCCGTCATCCTTCACGTTTCGGTTGTTGAAGTCAAATTCCAACTCGTAGGAGTTGCTGAAATTGTCCTCCACTACCACGATGAAGTTGTGCGCTTCCTCACCCGCCGCCGTGTAGTACAGCCGGAACTTCTCGTTTTCAAGCAGGTAGCGGTCATTGGGCAGGAACGTGATTCCGTTGTCCATTTTCAGCGTGCCTTCCCCCTCGAACTGGAAATACCGGATGGTGTAGAGGGTGTTGGCGAAGTCGCCCGTCTTTTTCAGCTCACAGCGGATTTCAACCGTCTGCCCCTTCGTCACCTTGTTCGGCACGGGCATGGTTTCCACCGTGAAGGGATAGGATTGCTGTATGTCCATGTCGTCGTCACACGATACGAGCGTGAGCGACACGGCAGCGAACAGGCAGAGTGCCAACGTCTTGAAGATTGATATTCTCTTGTTTTTGTTGTTCAGTATGTTCATTGTCATTTGATTTTTAAGTTATTGTTCTTTTTTGGTTGTCAGTTGCAGATACTCGTTCAAGTCCTTGCAACCGTCATAGAGAGCGGAACGGTCATAGACACGTTCTCCATAATGTCCTTTCAGCGTTTTCAACGTGCGCCGTCCGGCTGCGTCATGGTCGAGATAACAGTCTATGCACCCGCAGCCGTCCAGATACCTCATTGCCTTTTCCACGTTGGCAACAGAGTTCAATACGAGGCACTCACCCTTTTCCAATCCGAACGTGGCAGCAGAAAGAAAGTCCATGAAGCCTTCAAAAACGCTGCACACGTCAGCCGGAGAGCCTTCCGCCTTGACCAGCGACACATCTTTCGGAGGCACGCATCCTTTGAAGAAGCGGCTGCGGATCTCATATCCACCCGCCACGTTCGGGAAACCGACGGCAAAATATCGTTTGCCACGCACACAGTAATTCAGTCGGCAGCAGTAGCGTGATGCGACAACGTAAGGAATGCTCCGTTCCGCCAGATAGTCTGTCAGTGGAGAACGAAGCAGAGGGACGGCTTCCACTCCCTCAAAGGCAGGTTCTGTCTGCTTCGGAATGTAGGTCGGTTTGTCAAACTCTGCAATCTGCATATTAGAGGTTCCCGCTATAAACTTCACTTGTTCCATGAAGTCGCCACTTCCGATAAACTCCCCGGCAAGCGTGAAGATGTCACCACCTTTGCCCAGACCGAAGTCGTACCAGAGCTGTTTCGCCACGTTCACACGGAAAGAGGGCGTGCGCTCGCCCCTATACGGGGCGATATACCACAGCTCGTTACCGCTCCTTCTGACAGGCTCATGCCCCAGCCGTGCGAGAAAAACCGCAATGGGCATTTGTCTGATGATGTCTATTTCCGTCCGTTCCATGTCCGTGTCAGTTGATGATGAACTTGATTCCGACCCCGAACTGCGTATGAAACTTCCTCGTGTCGCCACCCCACAGGCAACGCTCCCGGAGGTTGGCGAGCAGGGCGATACGGTCTGCCACGTAAAACTCCACATCGAGCGTCAGCGCACCGCCGTAGATGAAGGCGTCCCGGTCATGGAGCGTGGAGCCGTCATGCAGTACCTTTTCGCCCCAGTTCACCGATTCATATCCGGCAAGAGCCGAAGCACCTGCATAGACGAACACGATTTTACGGGCATCGGAAAGTATCTTGAAGTCGTATCCGCCCTCCACCGTGAACTGCGCCACGGGTATCTTTCCGTCCTTGTAAGGGTTGTTCTTCAACAGATATTCGCCGCCGAACACCCATTTGTTCCCCTTTTTCGTGTAGGTGGAGAGAGCCGCCCCGAAACTGTACCCGCCGTCGTTGCCGCCGGGATTGAAGCGGTCCGCCATGTTCGCCCTGACCTCGATGCCCTGCATCTTCGGCAGGCATCGCTGGGCGTGCGCCTGCCCCGTAACCAGGGCAAGCGACGCGATGATTATTGCGATGTACTTTCTCATGGTCAGCGCACTTGAAGTTCGTTGATGGTATTGGCACGTACCAAGTCCTCGTT
>NZ_QTMW01000110.1:1998-2249 GCF_003604005.1 Bacteroides sp. OF03-11BH
TTCGCCGCCGAACACCCATTTGTTCCCCTTTTTCGTGTAGGTGGAGAGAGCCGCCCCGAAACTGTACCCGCCGTCGTTGCCGCCGGGATTGAAGCGGTCCGCCATGTTCGCCCTGACCTCGATGCCCTGCATCTTCGGCAGGCATGGTGACGCCCCCCGTTCTTCTCGTTGAGTTCCACCACGAGGCATTTATCGTCGGGGATAGTGAACTTCGCCATCGTGAACACCGTGCGCTCGCTCTTCTTGCCCGG
>NZ_QTMW01000111.1:0-2098 GCF_003604005.1 Bacteroides sp. OF03-11BH
GCGAGCGTCAAGGACTTTGCCGAGAAACACGAACTTGACAAGTTCTTTTATTACGGCTTCGGCTCACATCATTTCTACCTGCACCAACGCTATACGAGTAACCCCGAAATAGTGATGCAGAACAGAGTGTTGTCAGTACATTTCTAACCATCTAAAAATAACGATTATGAGTACACGGATGACCATCAACGGAGTAAGCACCTGCACGCAAGCAGGGACAGAGAAATACGAGAAGTCCCAAACGGGTATCGGCAGACGTAAGCGGACACTTATGCAATACGACTACCGCCACACGGACGGGGAATTGTTCTCTTGTGTGAAACCCACGTTAGACGAGTGCCGAGCCGCACGGGACAAGTGGCTGACGGCAAAGGAAAGAAAGGAGGACAAGCGATGAACGAAGTTGCCTACCAAACGCTGATAGTCAAGTTCAGCGAGCCAATCAAGGCATTGGACGGAATGTTTGATGATGCCGAAGCATGGGGAGTTGATACCCTGAAGGGGTGGATAGACAACTATGAAAGTAGCAGGTTTACTGCCATTGACAGCCATACGGCAGTCATAACGAGCGAGTATAACATGGAGTGGCTGAAAGAGTGGCTGGAAAGATGCACACCCATAGCCGAGAAAACTGAATTTTGAACGTTGTGGCGGTGTCCGCACCGCCACAACATAACGCCTAAAATACAACGAATATGATAGCGAAGACAATTTTGGAGCAGATAGGTGGCAGACGCTTTGCCACCATGACGGGAAGCAAAGACTTCATAGACATGGGCAACGGCTTACGCATGAGCCTTGCGAGGAACAAGACGAGTGCCAACCGCCTTGACATCATCTATGATGCAGGGGCAGACCTCTACAATATGCGCTTCTACCGCAGGACGTTCAGCAAAAAGACATTCGAGTGCAAGACGAAAGACATAGAAACGCACGAGGGGATATATTGCGATATGCTGGAGGAAATGTTCACGATGGTGACGGGGCTTTACACCCGTTTTTGAACGATGGGCGGCGAAAGCCGCCTACTTTCTTTCAGTGAGCATGATGGCGGACAAAGAAAGTAGCAAAGAAACCTTTGTTCCAATCTTCGATAAAATTCTTATTTGAATATGTAAAATTAGCCATAAAAGGCTAATTTTGCATTGTTATTTTTTTGTATATTAATATGAATATAGAAGATTTACAACTAATTGTAGAAACAATATATCAGCACAATCCATCTGCATATAAACGAGGAGGAGATGTTGAGTTGTTGAATTCTCATATAAAAGCGATACAACATCTGAAAGAGGTCAATAAAATACATTATAAAGAATATAATTTGACTGATTTAGAAGCATTAAGTATCGTCATCCTTGAAGGCTTTGGTAGTTCTCGGTTCATACAAGAACCTCTGTATAATAGGCGTAAATTGAATGCCTTAACAGAAGTTTTAATCCAAAACTTAGATAGTGCATTAAGAAAAGCTCCTAAAAATACTCACCCTGTGTTATATGCCAATGATGGTTTTATGCGTGGTAATAATAGGATTGGAGATATTTTTACCGTAAATGGCTTTTTTACGACATCAATAGATGATTTTGATAATGCTCATTCTATAAAATGGATAATTGAGCCTTTACCGGAAGGTCAAACAAAAGCTTATGAAATATATAAAATATATAATCATGGAGAGGATTGTCCGTATCCTGAATATCAAGTGGAATTTGAAAGAGGAACAAAATTTGAGATAACTGACATAAAGAAAGGCAAAGAATATAATGTAGTTCATATAAAAGAACTGCCATCTCAAACTATCTGATAGCAGCAATATATTAGAAAATCCGATGAAGTTGCGGCTTCATCGGATTTTCTTTTGTCAGGTACTTATTATTTATGGTACATACAACAGTGCAAACTCCGCCTTTCTCCGTTTGAGCAGCATGGCGTGCCGTTTCCCCTTGTAGTTGCAGAAAGCGATATACTCCCGATAGATGTTCCTGTCGCCCGCCTCCAACTTTCGGATCAGCGTGCTTTTGGGAATCTTTCCGCTACCCAAAAGTCGATATGGACCGACATTGTAGGCGAGCGTGGCAAGCAGAAGCGAATCCTTCCC
>NZ_QTMW01000112.1:0-1859 GCF_003604005.1 Bacteroides sp. OF03-11BH
ATCACTTGCCAAAGTGATTATTATCAAGCCCCTATTATGGGCGCACTAAAAGTATAGAAACTCCCGTCCTCCGTGATTACCGACATATTGGTTTCGTTCGGGAAGTTACGCACGGTAGCTTTCACGCGGATGACGTTCTCCGCTCCGTCGGCTTTACCCGCAATCAGGTCGGGCGAGCCTAAATCGACGTAGCGCACCTCCGAGGGGAAAATGACGTGGACGGTCTTGTCGTAGGTCACTTCCAATCCGTGCGGCGGAACCATGCGGTCGAAGGTCAGCTTCTTTGTCAGCCCGTGATACAGATCGCCGTCCGCCTCCTTCTGCGGATAGACCTCCTTTGTCAAGGTCGGTTGTTGGCTTTGCCTTCCTCCTCCTTGCGAGGCATAGTCAAGCGAGCTTGTCTCTGCTCTCGCTTCGTTCGTCGGTTCACTTCCGTTGTTCTCTCCAACGGTTACGTTCTCCTGCGCGTTGGCAGTTATGATGCCCATAGCGAGGGCAAACATGATGATTACTTTTTTCATTCTACTTTGGATTTTAGTGGTAAATAAAAATTTGGTTGTTGTTTTTTTAGTCGTTGATTGTTATTGTTTTCAATCTCTGTCCTGATATAGCATGACCTTGTATCCGGATTTCAGATGCACCTTGACGGTACGCATCTTCTTGGCGATATACTGGCTCGTGCCTTGTATCAGCCCCTTGCCCAAGTCGGAGGCGAGCTGCGCCCCTGCGTTGGTGGAGATATTAATGCTGCTGCCCAGCGAGCCGCCCATGTTGGCGGCAACCTCCCTGACGGCGTTCATCTCCATCGAGTTTGGAATGAAGATGCCGGGCTGTCCGTCCGTGTCATACACCGCCAGTTCTACCGGGATAATCGTACCTGCGTACTCCAGCGAAGTAATTTCAATATCGAGTCGTTCGCCCTGAATCTTTGCCGTGCCTACCACCACTGCATTGCGGGGTATGATTTTGTCCGCCACTGCCATCGGCTCCAGCAGCCGTAATCTTACCGCCTGCCCGTCAGTCACACTCTGCGCCCCATAGACACACGCCGATATGGTGTTCCTGTCCGATACAGTCGTGACACCCACCGCCGTATTGAAACTGCGGTTGCGCTCCTGCGAGAAGGAGGCGACAAACTCAGCGTTGCTCATCGGCTGTGAGAGCGAAGATACCACCTGATGCGTTACCTGCCTGACAGGTGCAGCCGTGTTCTTTCCGGCTTTCTGCACGGGGTAAGGCTCTGCCGCCTGTCCGACAGGTGGCTGTGTGCCGTTCTGCCCGCCCATGTACTTCGCCGCCAGTTCATAGGACTTCTCCATGAGTGCCACTTGGTCATCCATAGCGGATGCCTTGCCTTTCTCGGTTTCCAGTTCCGATTCCAGCGAGGCGATACGCTCTAACAGTTCGTCCATTTCCGCGTTGTCGTTCTTCGGCTGCTCATAGAAGTTGCCGAGCGTGGTATTGAGGTCGCGGTAGGCAGCTGCGGAGGATTGGATGGTTTTCGGAGCGGATGATTTTGCTGTTGCATCTTCCGCATTTCCGGGATTAGCAAGGTCGAAGTCCCTGCCGCCGTCCGTTTCCGCCACCTCGCGGTCGAACATATCGCCCAGTTCCTGCATGGCGCGGCTGCGGTTCTCCTGCCGTTCCTCCATTGCTCCCTGTTCGTAGGCTTTCGCCTTGTCGCCGATGATCTGGCGGTTCGCCTTGTCAGCGTCGGGCATTTCGATGTTGTAACCACCCGTTCCCGGTTGCTGCTCCTTGTCGGAAGACGGGGCGAATATCAGCCACATAGCACCGATGAATACCAGCACTATAGCGGGCAGCACTATCATTTTCTGACGTTTCAGCCTTTGGGCTTC
>NZ_QTMW01000113.1:0-1744 GCF_003604005.1 Bacteroides sp. OF03-11BH
AGTTAAACAAAAGTTAGATTCTCTTTTTAAACATAACTACCTGCGCATCAAACGACTACATACAGCTAGCAATCAATTGAGGATAAGATTTGAACAATTAGTACCATTAATATCTTTTTTACCTATTATGAGTTATCCGGTATGCGAATCTTTCTTCGTTCCACTATAGTTATCTTTGCGTTTGACTATAGTTATCCGCAAGGGTAACTATAGTGTACTTTGCGGATAACTATAGTGGAACGAAAAAAGGATAGCGATCGGAATGAAATCGATTAGCAAAAGAAGGAACTAAAAATAGCAGTGAAAAACTATCTATACTATAGCAATTGGTCAAGTACGGCACGGAACACCTTATCGGCATGTTCTTGCATAATCTTAATATAATTAAAGATAGGACGGTTATTTTTCATACTGTGTCCGATACAGTATTCTATTTTTTCAATTTGAATGCCTAAATCATATCCGTGTTGTGCAAATGTCTTTCGGGCGGAATAGTAAGTAACCTTTTTCTTTACCCCCGAAAGTTCTGTTACCTTATTTATATGTCGGAAGACTAAACTATATATTTGTTTATAAGATGAATATTTACCAAACTGCAAATGCCCATTTCTCGACATATATTTATCTATGAGCACTTTTGCTTCAGGCTGCAAAGTAAATACAATTTCATTTTCTCCCTTCTTGCTATTACGTGTTTTGTGACGCACATAACGCATATCGTTCTTATTTTTAAAATCATATACTAATAAATCTCTCAGGTTGATACCGCCTAAATAATAGGTAAGCATAAAAATATCTCTCACCATGGATAAAGAAGGCTTTAAAAGCCGGACATCACGTATTCTCTTCAGTTCATCTATTGACAAATCAAGTTCCCGCACATTACTTGCCGGCATCTTAAAGAGGACAAAAGGATGAATGGAGTAAGATACATAATTCATCTTACCGGCATAATTTAATATCACCTTTATCAAAGTCAGATATATTCTGATAGTTGTATCTGCCAGATTCTCCTCGTGAAGAACTTTGGCAAATTCTTGGATATGTATAGGTGTCAATTGAATTAAAGGAAAATCCCCTTTCATATATTTGACTAATCTTTCGGAAGCTATCTTATAAAGTTTATAAGATTTCTCCCGCTCTTCTCCTTTCATGAAATTCATGTATTCTTTTGCAACAGCTTGAAAGGTTATACCTTTTTTCTTTTGTTCATAAGTAATTATACGTATAAGCTCGGTACATGAAATTGCTGGTAAATAGCTGATCGATGTAATAATTTCTTCATACTCATTGATTAGTTTCCGAAGACAAGCATTCATATTCGCTGCATTCTCATGCCTTACTACTCGACCATTTTTTAGTTGACTGGCAGAATCCAAAGTAAATTGGGTAGATATATATCTGGTTTGAGAATGATGTGCTACGGCTATCCTTATTCGATGTCTGCCATTTGATAATTTTTTAGTTGGAACAACTACAATTGAAAAATTCGCCATATCATTTTTAGGTTTATAAATTACTATTTTCCATACAATAAAATAGAAACAAAAAGGTTCATAGTCATTAGGGACTAATCGAAAATCGCTCCCACAGCATGGAATATCGTGCAAAAGACGGTATTTTCCATGCATTTGTACGATTCTGCATTGCTATATCTTGATTAAGTCGTTATGTTTGCAACACTTTTTCACAGGTAGAGTGTGAAAAGTTATGTTTAAAAAGAGAATCTAACTTTTGTTTAACT
>NZ_QTMW01000114.1:0-1527 GCF_003604005.1 Bacteroides sp. OF03-11BH
AAGAACTCGCAAAAAAACGGCAAAATTTGGATAAATAAAGTAAGTGTTTGGTATTGAGGAGAGTTAAGCCAAATTCTTCTATACCTTTCCAAATCGCTAAAATGCAGGATAATGAAAGGTTAAGAGAAAGATTTGCTACTTATCCGTTGCCTTTTTTAGCCCCGGATAATCCGGCAAAATAACGCTTAACCACCTGCGGTTTTACCGTTCACCATGCAAAGAACCCTATATTTTGCCCGTAAAGATAACCGTTTTTTTCCGTTTTTCATGGAAATACAGGTTATGTTACCGGCATCCGGGGTTTTATTCTTTGTTCCGCTATAATTTTCATAACTGTAAATAACTCTATATCAAGTAATTTTGCAACATAAAAAAATAGAGTTATGAAACAGACGGATGTAACGGTTACGTTCTACCTCAAAAAGAGCGAAATGAATGACGAGGGACATTGCCCGGTCATGGCGAAACTTGCCGTCGGCAAATTTTCAGAAGCGGCTTTTAGTGCGAAAATGTCCGTACCCGTTGCACTGTGGGCATCCGGACGTGCCACGGGTAAAAGTAACGCCGCGCGGGAAATCAACCGGCAACTGGACGATTTGCGAGCTTCAGCCATTTCCATTTATGACGAACTGTCAGCCACCCGTGAGAATGTAACGGCTGAAGAAATAAGGAATCTGTTGTTGGGGACGGCTTTCGGGCAGGAAACCCTGTTGGGTTATTTCCGGACGTTCATCGAACATTTCGAAAAACGTGTCGGCGTGAACCGGGAAAAGGGAACAGCACAATCTTACCGCTATGCTTGTAACTGTGTGGCTGCTTTCATCCAGGAGAAATACAAGTTGTCGGATGTTCCTTTCACGGCCCTGAACCGTTCATTCATCGACAACTATGACCTCTACCTACGCACGGAGCGCCGCTTTGCCCTGGGAACTATCGTGTTGCTTGTCACACGGTTGAACACGATTGTCGGGGAAGCCATCGCGGAAGGGATTATCACTGCCGACCCGTTCGCGGGGTATGAAGCCGAACATCCCGAGCGGGAACAGAAATACCTTACCGCCGCAGAGTTACAACGGCTGATGACCACACCCCTGCACGACCCGAAACTCTACCATATCCGCGACCTGTTCCTCTTCTCCTGCTACACGGGTATCCCTTACGGGGACATGTGCCGCCTGACGACGGAGGATCTGGAAGTGGCCGAGGACGGTGAGGTATGGATCAAGACCGCCCGCAAGAAGACGAAAATCGACTATGAAGTGCCGTTGCTCGACATACCGTTGCTCATCCTCGACAAGTACCGGGATATGGCCCCGGAAGGAAAACTGCTGCCGATGTACAGCAACAACGAACTCAACCGGACGCTGAAACGTATTGCCGCCATTTGCGGAATTGAACGGAAGCTCGTCTTTCACTGCGGACGCCATACCTACGCCACCGAGATCACGCTTTCGCATGGTGTCCCGCTTGAAACCGTCAGTAAAATGCTGGGGCATAGCCGCATTTCCACGACGCAGATTTACGCCA
>NZ_QTMW01000115.1:0-1453 GCF_003604005.1 Bacteroides sp. OF03-11BH
TTCCGCTTTTTAGTCGGTTTGCTGTTTGTTAGTCGCTTATTCCCATTCAAATGTTGATAAGTAACGAAGACCATTATAGTCCGCAATCTCTTCAACATATTTTTTAGGTATGCCAAGATGACCTTTCATGTTTTCTTTAAGAATAAAAACTTTTTGGTTTTTCTTTTTATCTCTAAAACCATTCGGGATATAGCAGAAAGTACAATTATTTGAGGCATTATTAAGGCCATTTCTATTTAATGATTTTTCAACCCAACAATCAAGTACATTATTGTCTATTATAACTGATTGAATTAATTGAACAGAATTCATTGTACATGTTTTGTCAATTTTAATTCTTAAAAACTCTGGATAATAGAATTTTATACCTAAGTCTTTACAGAACTGACAACGATGTTCGGGATTGGGACGCTTTTTGCTCTGACCGGATTCATACGCTTCCAACTCCTTGAGGTATTGCTCTTGATTAAAATACTCCATAAATTCGGTTTCATTTTTATCGGTATGCCCAATCCATGTCATATATTTCAAACCGGCAGTCGAGGCTGTTGTACCAGTCGGATTAAGTTCAAAAATAAAAGAGCCCAAGAAGGATACCGATACGGTATTCGTCGCTTTCTGCAATGATATACCCTCATGGCTATTATACATGATTGCCGCATTTGCGACAGTTATTTTTTTCGCTCTTAGTATTTCCTTGATTTTATCTGTGTCTGCCGGAATAACATTCAACAGATTCTCAAGTCCTTCAGAAGAATATTTCATAATAAGAGAATCTTCGTCATAGTCCATTACACCAAGCTCTTTACAGAACTGGCAGCGAAGTTCCTTATTGTCTTCATCGTATTCTTTCCACCATTGACGGAAAGCCGATTGATCCATATATTTCTCAAAGTCAGCTTCGGAATCGAATTGACCGACCCATATCATTATCTTGCTCATTTTCTTTTTTTATTTTTCAAGCGACTAATGTTTGGTGGATAATCAACCTTTCAAGGGAGATTTATCCGCTTGTTATGGTAGTTTATTCATATTGTTCACACTCTCGCTCTATGTCAGCAATTATCTCTTGAACAGTACGAATTATACCTTTCCCCTTTGACAATGGGAATACAGCCAACATCACATTGTCTTTTTCTAACTTCGGTAATAACTTCTCAATGAAGTCATCAAGAGGAATAGAATTGGGTTGATAGTTATCCCATTTACACAATTCTGCAAATTCCTTTTCGCTCCATACAGGAAATAAAACTTGCTCATTATTTCCCATTAAAGCCCAACCTTCTTTATCCTTTAACCCCCAAACTTCTTCAAAGTCTGAAACTTTACGAATAAAGTAGCCATATCTTTCTGCTGCTGAAAGATTTACTATATTTTTAATCCTGCTATTGTTCATTTTTCTACCATAATGTCCGGCAGATAAACCGCCTTCAATGTTTCATCTGTTTGTTAG
>NZ_QTMW01000116.1:0-1410 GCF_003604005.1 Bacteroides sp. OF03-11BH
ACTTCACGGTGGAGGAACTGGGAGCCATCGCCTTTGGCTACACCAAGTTATTGGAGGAATCCAACGATGTGCTGACGGAACTGAAGAATGTGGTGAATATCACCACGCTCTCCATGACGGACAAGGAGCGCATGGACGTGGTGGAACGCTGCTACTCCAAAATGAAGCGTTACCGCAACCTCGTGAGCTACTACACCAACAAGAACATTAGCGTGAGTTACCTGCGTGCGAAGAAGAAAAACGACCTTGACCGCATCATGGGGCTGTACGGGAACATGAACGAAAGATATTGGTAGCCTATGAATTTCGACAACCTTCACCAAATTCTGCGCTCGCTCTACGAACAGATGATGCCGCTATGCGGGGACATGGCGGGCGTGGCGAAAGGCATCGCCGGGCTGGGCGCACTCTTTTATGTGGCCTACCGGGTATGGCAGTCGCTGGCGAGAGCCGAACCGATAGACGTGTTCCCTATGCTCCGCCCGTTCGCTATCGGTCTGTGCATCATGTTCTTTCCGACGGTGGTACTGGGTACGATAAACAGCATCATGTCGCCCGTCGTGCAGGGTACGGCAAAGATGCTGGAGGCGGAAACGCTGGACATGAACCGATACCGTGAGCAGAAGGACAAACTGGAGTACGAAGCGATGATGCGCAATCCCGAAACCGCCTACCTCGTGTCAAATGAGGAGTTTGACAAACAACTGGAAGAACTGGGCTGGTCGCCCGGCGACATGGTGACGATGGCGGGGATGTACATCGAGCGCGGGATGTACAACATGAAGAAGGGCATCCGCGACTTCTTCCGCGAGATACTGGAACTGATGTTCCAAGCCGCCGCCCTCGTGATAGACACCATCCGCACGTTCTTCCTCGTGGTGCTGGCGATACTCGGTCCGATAGCCTTCGCCATATCGGTGTGGGACGGCTTCCAAAGCACGCTTACACAGTGGATATGCCGCTACATACAGGTCTATCTGTGGCTGCCCGTGTCGGATATGTTCAGCACCATACTGGCGAAGATACAAGTGCTGATGCTGCAAAGCGACATCGAACGGATGCAGGCTGACCCGAACTTCTCGCTGGATTCGAGCGACGGGGTGTACATCGTCTTCATGATAATCGGCATCATTGGTTACTTCACCATCCCCACGGTAGCAGGCTGGATTATCCAAGCCGGAGGCATGGGAAGCTACGGTCGCAACGTGAACCAGACGGCAGGACGAGCCGGAAGTATGGCGGGCAGCGTGGCGGGCGCAGCCGCAGGAAACGTGGTCGGACGTGTCGGGAAGCTGCTGAAATAATCAACTGACAATTAAAAACGAATAAACAACAATGGAATTTAAGTCACTTAAAAACATCGAATCATCGTTCAGGCAGATACGCCTGTTCGGTATCGTCTTCCTCTCG
>NZ_QTMW01000117.1:0-1355 GCF_003604005.1 Bacteroides sp. OF03-11BH
AATAATAGTTTCTTCATATATACTATAGTTTTATCGATTAATTAATGGAAACGAAAGTAGGCAATTGGATTACAACCACCAATAGATTAATCTATCCATTTCTATCTAACCGAATCTATCTACTATATATACTATCATAGAGATAAGGCTCTCATTCAAAAAAATCCCATTTCATCGGAAATTATAGTTTCTTATTTGTTCCTTCTAATTTGCAATTGATATCCAATATTTTCATATCTTTGAATCTCAATAGATGGAACATTCTCAAAAACTCTTCGCAAACGACTTATTGCATTATGAAGTCTCGGATCATTATTTGATTTATCCGACCAAAATATTTTCTTGATTTCTTCGTCTTTCAATATGTAATCTGGAGCTTCTAAAAAATGTTTTAATAAAATAGCTGTTTGTGGTAATATCTGAATTTCCTCTTTACCAAATATAAGCTTTCTCAAATCTGCATCAAACATAATACCTTGGTCCATATAATAGATATGAACAGAGGTAGGAGCAACAATGTTCTTTTGCCATCTCTTTCTAAAAAATATCACTATATTAATAATAACTGCACACAGCCAATAAATAAAGCCATAAACAAAGCCTCTTACACCCACAAGAGTAAAAAATGAAAAGTAGAAAAAGCCTTTTACTTCAACCTCGCAACGATAACCTGCCGTAATATCGAATTCTGGTATACAATTTTCATGTAAAAAAGAGTCAGGGTATACACTTTCTGTAATATTTTCATCTTTATCGGATACCAAAAGCTGCAATGCAAAAGTGCCAGACAAACTTTGCTGCTTCAAATGCAGTTGCCATTTTTCATATAAAGAGTCCACTACTAAAGGATGTTTAGATAAATAAGCAGTATGTAAAAAACTTAATCGTGGATCAGATGTTACATTTTTAGAACTTTTTTCTTTATCCAAGCAGTATCCACGTTTTCCACTTTCATCTGTTATATAAACCGTATCAGGATACTCCTCCAATCGCTGTTTCCTCCCACTAGTGTAAAAATAACCATCAAAAGCATCTTCTTGTAAATGTTGCAAAAAAACTGCTTTAAAAACACTTTCCACTCTTTCACTGAACATTTTTTTTCTAGCCTCACAATATAATTGTCCTAGAATGAAAAATAATACTATCTCCAGAAAAAATATTATTAGCAAAAGGCGCATCTTTTGTTTATCTTTAAATGTAATTGTACCGCTTAGTTTCGTTAGTAATTTCATAGCGTGACTTATTTTATCTGTTTGAATAGCACAAAGGTAGCATTATTTGCAATAATTGACAGACAATATAAAAACTATTTTGGTTCTTCGTCAAATTTGGTGGTACTTCTTCTATTGTGAATA
>NZ_QTMW01000118.1:0-656 GCF_003604005.1 Bacteroides sp. OF03-11BH
CAATGCTCCAGTATTACCGTGTATGTCATGCCGCCACCCGTTACCGTAGTGTGGCTGTAAACTCTCGTCCGTCCGCAACGCTCGCAGAAATACGGGTTTTCATATCCGCTTTCTGCCTGTTGCAACTCGGCTTCCTCTATCTCGCTTTCATCCTGCCCGAAGTATTCTTCCGGCAGGCTGCCTTTATTGGAATAGAAGCCGTAGTACCTCACGATGCGGAAATAGCGCAGTGGAACGTGTTGCAGCAGCCGGGGGAAGAACTCCCGGTAATGCAGCGTCAGTTCCTTTTCAACCGGGTTCCTCCTGTCGGGTGAGTTTTTGTAATCACGGTAACGGAATGAAATGTTTTCGCCGTCCATTGCCGTAATCTTGTATTCACTCAGGCACGCCCGTTTGGAATATCTGCCCACATATTGTATCACCTGTTCCGGCATCTGTATGGGTGGTTCCAAATGCACTATCCAGTCCTTTTTGTTTGCCACTTTTTTGATGAAGCCCATAAACTCCATGCGGTCACGGAAGTCATGCTCCAGCCTGCCCGCATCGAACAACTCTATCAGGGCGTGTTCAAACTTGTAGCGGAATACCTTACAGATAGAGGGGATATGCACGTAGTCATGTTCGGGGATGACTATCTTACCGTCGTTATCTATGCC
>NZ_QTMW01000118.1:666-1345 GCF_003604005.1 Bacteroides sp. OF03-11BH
ATCTTACCGTCGTTATCTATGCCGCCCCATGACATAATCATGTGCGTATGTACATGGAGCTGTTTCGTTTCCCCGTAGGTATGTAGTACGGCAATTACCCCGGTTTTCAAGCCGAACTTGTGCATCATCCAGTCTTTCAGCGTTTCAGCCGAAGTACGCATCAGTATATTCAGCATTTCTTTCCTGTTGCGCTTCACCAAGTCCAGCAGGATATGCGGCAAGGTCATCACCACATGGCGGTGTGGCACCCGCAGCATCTTTTCTTTCATGCGTGCCGCCCATTTCAGCGTGTCACGCCAGCCGCATGACGGGCAAAAACGGTGTTTGCAACTATGGCTGATTTCCCGTACTTCCCCACAATCGGGACAAACGTATGTATCTATCCCCAAAGTGGTTGTGCGACATACACGGATAGCGTTCACCGCCTTGTACTGTTCGGGGGTGATGTACTCCGCCGGGTGCTGTGCGTATTCGTCCCACCACCGATTGAAGAAATCGGACAAGCGGTACTTCTTTTCTTTGCAACCGTCTGTATATATGTCGTTTAGCACTTCTTTCATAGCTCGCACACAAATCCTTTTTTACTCCATTTTAATATCTAATCATTTGATTATTAGTTGTTTATTGTCTTGAACGTTATACTATCAGCCGATTTGGCTGTTATTTTCTTTAAGTATCA
>NZ_QTMW01000119.1:0-1316 GCF_003604005.1 Bacteroides sp. OF03-11BH
GCGATGCCCGGCAACGCGGCGGACTTCCCGGCGGAAGAGAGTTTCCATACATTCATCGAGCAGGCGGTGTGCCTCTTCACGGAGGAAACCAACTACCGCAGTTCGCTCTCGCCCTTCGGCATCAAGATGGTGGACAGGCTTACGGGAAAACCGTTGCACCTCGACATCAGCGACCTGCCGATGAAGCGGGGTATCACGACCAACCGCAACAAGTTCGTGTTGGGTCCTTCGGGCAGCGGCAAATCCTTTTTTATGAACCACCTCGTGAGGCAATACTACGAGCAGGGTACGCACGTGGTGCTGGTGGACACGGGAAACTCCTATCAGGGCTTGTGCGAGATGATCCGGTGCAAGACAAACGGGGCGGACGGCGTGTACTTCACCTACACGGAGGAGAAACCGATTTCGTTCAACCCGTTCTACACCGATGATTACGTGTTCGACGTGGAGAAAAAGGACAGCATCAAGACATTGCTGCTGACGCTCTGGAAGTCGGAGGACGACAAAGTGACGAAGACGGAGAGCGGCGAACTGGGCAGTGCGGTGAACGCCTATATCGAGCGTATCAGGGCTGACCGGAGCATCGTCCCCTCGTTCAACACCTTCTACGAGTATATGCGCGACGACTACCGCCGCGAACTGGCGGAACGTGAGATAAAGGTGGAGAAGTCCGACTTCAACATCGACAATATGCTCACCACCATGCGGCAGTATTACCGGGACGGACGCTACGACTTCCTGCTCAACTCCACGGAGAACATCGACCTGCTCGGCAAGCGGTTCATCGTCTTCGAGATTGACAGTATAAAGGAAAATCGCGAGCTTTTCCCTGTGGTGACCATCATCATCATGGAAGCCTTCATCAACAAGATGCGCCGATTGAAAGGCGTAAGGAAACAGTTGATAGTGGAAGAGGCTTGGAAGGCTCTATCTTCGGCGAACATGGCTGAGTACCTGCGCTATATGTACAAGACCGTGCGCAAGTATTACGGGGAGGCAATCGTGGTGACGCAGGAGGTGGACGACATCATTTCCTCGCCCGTCGTCAAGGAGAGCATCATCAACAACTCCGACTGCAAGATACTCCTTGACCAGCGGAAGTACATGAACAAGTTTGATGCCATACAGTCCCTGTTGGGTCTGACGGAGAAAGAGAAGTCGCAGATACTCTCCATCAACATGGCGAACAACCCGTCAAGGCTCTACAAGGAAGTGTGGATAGGACTGGGCGGCACGCAGTCGGCAGTCTATGCCACCGAAGTTAGTGCTGAAGAGTATCTGGCGTACACCACCGAAGAAACGGAAAAAGTAGAGGT